>DATILZ010000303.1:0-2681 GCA_035475995.1 Hanamia sp.
TGCCTGCTGTTTATTTTCGGAATTGTATATTTAAAATCGTGGTATAAATGGTGGCTGATTGCAGCCAGTATTATCGGAGTTTTACTTGCATATGGCGCCAATCTCAAAGGCTTAAATTATTTCCTCTTCGATTATCTGCCTTTCTATAGTAAATTTCGTGCCCCAACAATGGCTTTGGTAATTCCGCAATTGTGTTTCCCATTGCTTGGTGTGCTTGCTTTGACTAAATTTATTTCTGCCGAAATTAATGTTGAAGAAACCTGGAAAAAATTAAAAACAACCGCAGTTATTTCAGGAGTTATTTTGGTTTTGCTTGCAGGATTTTATATGACTGCTTCTTTTACCGGCCCAAATGATAAAGCCCTAAGAGATGGAATCAAACAAAACATGATGCATGTTCCTGCCGGACAGCAGGCGCCTCCGCAATTAGAGCAACAGGCTGATCAAACAAGCCGGAGCATTATTTCTGCTTTGCAAAGCGACCGGAAAAGTTTGATGGGAAGTGATTTGCTAAGATCATTTATTTTAATCGGGCTTGCAGTTCTTTTCATGGGATTGTATTTAAAGAAAAAAGTTTCCGCTACGATTCTTGTCGGCGCTTTGATAGTCCTTTCAGGATATGATTTGCTGGGTGTTGCGATGCGATATTTAAACTCAGAAAAATTTGTAGAGCCGGAAGATTTTGAATCAGCATTTATTCCTACTCAAGCGGATGTGCAAATTTTGAAAGACCCTGATCATGCCAACTTCAGGGTATTTAATGAAACAAGCGGTGATCCGTTCAGTGATGGTATTACGCCGTATCATTTTAATGCTATTGGCGGTTATCATCCTGCGAAACTGGATTTGTATAATGATATTATTACCCGTCAGTTGAGCAAAGGAAATATGCAGGTTTTCGATATGCTGAATACCAAATATTTCATTGTTCAGGATCCGCAAACGGGAAAACCGGTAGCACAATTAAATCCAAATGCTTTTGGTAATTGCTGGCTCGTAAAAGGAATCAAATTTGTGGATAATGCGGATCAGGAAATGGCTGCCCTTGATAATACAGACTTGAAAGATACAGCGGTTGTAGAAAATAAATTTAAGGCAAAAATTATCACAGCGCCTCATTATGATTCTGTTGCTTCTATCAAATTGGTAGAAAATCTGAATGATAAGATTAGCTATAAATATTCTGCCCCAACTCCACAGTTTGCTGTGTTTAGTGAAGTATATTATCCTAAAGGATGGGATGTATTTATTGATGGAACGAAAGCAGATTATGTAAAAACGGATTATGTTTTGCGTGGCATGTATATTCCTGCAGGAAACCATAATATAGAATTCGTATTTGAACCGAAATCCTTTTACACTGGCCGGTTGATCAGTATTATTGCAAATATTCTTGTTGCATTATTAATTATAGCAACTATCATTTTTTATGCAACAAAAAAGAAAAAACCGGATGCGCATTTGTTATAAATTATTTAAAGAAAAATAAACATATGGTTATTGGAAATGGAATGATTGCAAATAGATTTATGGATTATAAAAAAGATGATGACATAATCATTTTTGCATCGGGAGTTTCCAATTCAAAGGATACAATTGAACAAAACTTTTCGCGGGAATTTGAATTACTGGAGAAAACGATAAAAAACAATGCGGAAAAAATTTTAGTTTATTTCAGTAGCTGCAGCGTGGAAGATGAAGACCTGCAAAATGTGCCGTATGTAATTCATAAAAGGAATATCGAGAAATTTATTCAGCAAAACGCAACTAATTATTACCTGTTCAGGATTTCCAATGTTGCAGGCGTATCCAATAATCCATACACGCTTCTTAATTATTTTATTTTAAATATTCTACAGAATAATATTATAACCGTATGGAAAAATGCTTACAGAAATATCATTGGAATTGACGACATGTATTCAATTGCTAACATTATTTTGCAGGAAGAAAAACTTTTAAATACTACCTTAAATATTGCCAACCCTGAAAACTATTCTGTCCCGTCCATTATTCGGCAAATTGAAGAACACCTTCATAAAAAAGCTATCTTCAACGAAATTGAAAAAGGGGATAATTATACTATTGACATTTCTGTAATTGAGCCAATCATCAAAAAACTAGGCATTCATTTCAATGATGATTACCTTGCTTCAATATTAAAAAGATATTATCATTCAAAGTGACTTACCGGACAGCGATTGTAAAGCGAAATATAGAAGCGGTTCTGATGTATCCATTTGTACTGCTTGGGAAAATAATGTCACCCTTCTTTCCGTTAAAAACCGAACACAGAATCTTCATTTTTTGTCCTTCTGCTGATATCGGAGGTTCTATACAAGTCAATATAGATTTGTGTTCGTGCTTTGCCAATCAATCTCCTCTCGTAATCTTTTCTAAGAAACCAAAGAACAATGAATTTCTTTCGTTATTCAATATTAAAGGAGTGAGTACAATAGATCTGCACCAACATATTGATAATAAGCTATATCATTTTATAAATTTTTTTTATCGGGGCATTATTTCTTCATGGATCAATAAAGTGGAGAATCCAATTGTGCTTGGCGGCGAGAGTTTATTTTTTTATAAAGTACTTCCACATGTCAAAAAAGATGCAAAACGAATAGACATTTGTCATCTGAATACCTGGTTCGATTATTCACAGGCTTTTATTAAGGATT
>DATILZ010000304.1:0-8491 GCA_035475995.1 Hanamia sp.
TTTTTTAGTTGGAAGCGATATTGGCACTTTTGATTACCGGAAAGAGTTGAAAAATTTAAAAATGCCTGTGTTAATTTATGGTGGAAGATATGACCGTGTAGCTGTGCCGGTGATGATGGAAAAATTTAAAGAATATTGTCCACAGGCAAAGTTTGTAATGTTTGAAAAATCAGGTCACAATCCGCAGATAGAAGAACCTTCCAAACTCTTTCCTCTTATTGAAAGTTTCCTCCATTGACTTTGTAAATATGCGGTCAGCAAAAGAATAAATACTGCGAATTCCTATTCCGTATCATATCTTTCTACGCTTTCAATACCAGGCAATGCTTTTAAATTCGCTACTAGATCATCGAGTTCGTCCTTATCATGTACATACACTTTTACATTTCCCTCAAACAAACCTTCCTTTGCTTCAATGGTAAGGGCGTTGATATTTATTTTTAAAGTTCCGCTGATAAGGTTCGTAATTTTATTGATAACGCCTACATCATCCAGGCCGATAATTTTAATTCCGGTAAGAAAAGAAATCTCTTTATTCTTTACCCATTTTGTTTTCACCACACGATGGCCATAATTTGCTAAAAGCCTTGCTGCGTTTGGACAATTCGTACGATGAATTTTCAAACCTTCACCCTGGGTTACAAATCCGAAAACATCATCACCTGGAATTGGTTTGCAACAATTGGCAAGCGAATACATGATTTTATCGCTGCTTTCTCCAAAAATGATCAGCTCATTATCTTTTTTATCCTTTTTAAAGGCGGTTTCGGGTTTTTCTTCAGCCGGCAGTTTCACAATTTTTGGTGCTGTAATCTTATCACCTAATACCTGGAAATCTTTTAATTCTTTAAGGTCTGTTTTTTTAACAGCAATATCATAAAACAAATCCAGTGAAGAATTTAGTTTGTAAAAGTTGCTAATCTCTTCCACGTTCCCCTGGCTCATTGGAACCCCTAACCCATCTAATTTTCGTTGCAAAATATTTTTCCCTTCTTCCGCAATCGTTCTTTTTTCTTCTTTTAATGAATCCTTTATTTTAGATTTTGCCTTTGTAGTTACCACCATTTTCAACCACTCACTTTTCGGTTTTTGCTTGGTAGAGGTAATGATTTCCACCTGGTCGCCGCTGCGCAATTTATGGCCAATTGGAACCAGCTTGTGATTCACTTTTGCACCAATGCATTTTTCGCCGATTGCCGTATGGACAGCAAATGCAAAATCCAATGCAGAAGCGCCGCTTGGCAACATTTTAATATCTCCCTTCGGGGAATAAACATATATTTCTTCGGCTAAAAAAGAGAGTTTAAAATCCTGCAAAAAATCTATTGAATTGGTATCCTGCGCCGCCAGCATATCGCGTATTTGCTGAAACCATTTATCAAACCTGTTTTCTTCAGAAGTCCCTTCTTTATATTTCCAATGTGCAGCCAATCCTTTTTCGGCAATGTCATTCATACGTTTTGTACGAATCTGCACTTCCACCCATTTTCCATGCGGCCCCATCACCGTCGTATGCAACGCTTCATAACCATTACTTTTTGGATTGCTAAGCCAGTCGCGAAGCCGCTCTGTGGAAGGATTATATTCATCTGTAACCAAACTATAAACTTTCCAGCAATCTTCTTTTTCCCGTTCCGGAGGTGAATTTAAAATAATCCTGATGGCAAAAAGATCGTATACTTCATCAAATGAAACTCCCTTCTTTTTCATTTTGTTCCAGATGGAATGAATACTTTTTGGCCGCCCGTAAATTTCAAAATCAAATTTTCCGTTTATTAATTTTTCTTTTATCGGCCGGATAAAATCATTGATATAACGCGTGCGTTCTCTTTTTGTATTGGCAAGTTTTTCAGCAATATAATGGTAACTATCCGGCTCCATATATTTCATCGCCAGGTCTTCCATTTCTGTTTTGATATTGTAAAGCCCCATGCGGTGAGCAAGCGGCGCATACACATAAACTGTTTCAGAAGCAATTTTCAACTGCTTCTCCCGCTTCATGCTTCCAAGTGTACGCATGTTGTGAAGGCGGTCTGCAAGCTTGATTAGAATTACCCTTGGATCATCAGTAAGTGTAAGTAAAATCTTTTTAAAATTTTCCGCCTGTTGCGATGAATTGGCATCCAGAACATTGGATATTTTGGTAAGTCCATCTACGATTTTTGCTATCTCCGCGCCAAATTCGCGGGTAATCATTTCCAGCGTAATATCAGTATCTTCTACCGTATCATGTAGTAGCGCGCAAATCGTACTGCGCACGCCAAGCCCGATTTCTTCCACGCAAATCATGGCTACAGCCAACGGATGCAAAATATAAGGTTCACCACTTTTTCGGCGTGTTGTTTTGTGTGCTTCCGCAGCTATTTCAAATGCAACCCTTACCTGTTCTTTACTTCCGGGTTTTAATTTTGGTTTTAAAGCCCTTAATAATGCACGATATTTACGAAGAATTTCTTTTTTTTCTTCTTCTTCGTTCATTGTATATTTTGGGATATCAAGCGTGTTCTCCATTAATTACGAATTTACACAAGAATTAAATGGAAAAATAAAAATGCCAGAAAGCATGCTGCATTTATATTTTTAATTTTTGTTAAAAAAGAAAAAAAACCTGGTAATAGATTGAAATAAACGTACAAAAAATTTATAATCAATAAAAATAGAAATTCGGGTTATTCATTAGTTTACTGATCAGAAAATACTATTTGGTAGTAATGTATTTACAGAAGAAACGAAAGATTTTCATCATCTTTTATTTCCTTTTTTATAAAATTTGCGCCTTCATTTTGATAATAAAATAAAACGCCTTCATCTTTTCCAAAATATTTCAGAAGATTATTTTCTAATTGCAAACCGGCTCCTTCCGGTAAGCATGCAATTGGAATTCCGGGATTCAGGTGCAGAAATTCTTCCAATCTTTCATCCCGGGTTTCACCATTAAATCCTCCTATTTTTTTATTGAAATAATGTGGGTTTATCTGAAAAGGAAATAAACCTAAAGCATTAAAAGATTTTGGTTCAATAATGGGCATATCATTGGTGGTACCGATTGTAGGACCGAGAATATTGGAACCAGCGCTCCAACTAATGTAAGGCATACCGGCACTCACTTTGTCGCGGATCAAATCCAATAAATTCAAATCATAAATATCATGCAATAGCTTAAAAGTATTGCCGCCGCCAACCACGATCACATCGCATTTTTCAATCAATGATTTTGCATTTTGGGGAAATGTAATTTCAAAGTTGCCAGCCAAATCTTTTATTGCTTCCCTCACCTGAGCCCCATATTCTTCATAGTTATTATCTGCTGTAGCAAAAGGAAGAAATGCAATATTTGCGGCTTTACTGCCAATAAAATTTTTAATATAAGGAAGATTTGTTTCAAGATATCCCGCGTTGCCCGAACGGGAACTGCTGAATGCGAGAATGCGAACTAAAGACATGATTCTATTTTTGAAATTATGTTTAGTATAAATTGTTTAGAAGATTTTAGTAACGAACCTTCGTCCTTCAACTTCAACATTGAACTTGACTTTATTGAAGAATAAAATTAATTTTATCCAATTCTTCTTTGCTAAAATCAATATTTTTTATTGCTTCAACTCCTTCTGTTACCTGTTTCGGTTTGCTTGCGCCAAGAATTACAGAAGTGATTCTTTTATCTTTTAAAATCCATCCAAGTGCCATTTGTGCCAGAGATTGATTTCTGTTTTGCGCAATTGCATTTAGCTTTTTTACTTTTTCAATTACTTCGGATGTAATCTGCGATTCAGTAATAGCACCATTTTCAAGGTGCCGTCCAATTCTTGAATCTTCAGGGATTCCAGTTAAATATTTGTTGGTAAGTAACCCTTGCGCCAAAGATGAAAATGTAATACACCCTACTTTTTCTTTTTCCAAAACATCCAATAATTTATCTTCAACCCAGCGGTCAAACATAGAGTATCTCGCCTGGTGAATAAGGCAGGGCGTGCCCAATTGACGCAACATCTCAATCGCTTTTTTTGCTTCCTCAGCCTTGTAATTTGAAATGCCAACGTATAAAGCTTTTCCCTGGCGAACAATCAAATCCAACGCAGCCATTGTTTCTTCTAATGGAGTTTCAGCATCGGGCCGGTGATGATAAAAAATATCTACATACTCCAGCTTCATTCTTTTCAAACTCTGATCAAGGCTGGAAACTAAATATTTTTTAGAACCAAAATCACCATAAGGGCCATTCCACATTTTGTAACCGGCTTTGGATGAAATAATTAATTCATCACGATATGGTTTAAAATCATCGTTATATAATTTTCCAAAAGTTTCTTCGGCAGCCCCTGGCGGCGGACCGTAATTATTTGCCAAATCAAAATGAGTAATACCATTATCAAACGCAGTGTGCAAAATATTCCTGCAATTTTCGGTATCATCAATCTTTCCGAAATTGTGCCATAAGCCTAAAGAGATCAACGGTAATTTGATACCGCTATTTCCACAACGACGGTATTGCATCTTTTCATATCTATCTTCATTTGCTGTGTAATTCATTATGAGTTTGTTTTATTAAAATAGGAACAAAACTAATGAACTGAATAATAAGTCGGGCAGTATGATTAAAATAGCAATTTTGTTGTTGAATAGAAATAAACCAAAATCTTTCCTCTTACGTAATTTATTTTTATACGTAAATTAATGAGGCAATGAACACTAAACTCACTTTAAATATAGATGATAATATTATTGAGGAGCAAAATTGTATGTCAAGAACAACAGACTTAGCCTTTCAAAATTAATTGAAAATTATCTCAGATCATTAACAAAAAAAAACTGATAAATCTTCAGTCAATATCGTAATTGATCTCCTTTCCAATTGAAAACAATTTTGTGAACGGGCTCAACAATTATTTACATTTTAAAAATTCTGTTATTCCTGTACTAATGGCAAAAGAATATTTGCTTAATTGGAATCAGCAAATAAAGAGACAATAAGCTTACAATTTTATCTCTTCATTATTTTTATCATAAAAATGAAATTCAGTGAGATGGTAGCTTGTATTTGGACGCACCTTTATTTTTTGTTTAAATTTCATGCTCCATTTGAAACGCTTTGAGAGAAAGCCTTTGGTAAGATATGCATATAAAATCGGATGTACTTCAATGGTTAATCCGGCGTGCTTTTGCATGATGAGATAACTAAGATTTTTTTCAATCTCATCTTCCAAAATCAATGTAGAAGAAACTTTTCCGGTGCCTTCGCAACTCGGACAAACTTCCATCGTATTGATATTCGTTTCGGGTTTCATACGCTGACGCGTAATCTGCATGAGGCCAAACTTACTGATGGCAAGAACTGCATGTTTAGCCCGGTCTTTTCGCATAAACTGATCCATTTGTTCGGCCAGTTGCTTTTTATGTTCGGGAAGTTTCATATCGATGAAATCTACCACGATGATTCCGCCAATATCGCGTAACCTAAGCTGCCGCGCTATTTCAGCCGCTGCTTCTATGTTTGTTTCAAACGCATTTTGTTCCTGGTTGTTCCCGACGCTTTTGTAGCCGCTGTTTACATCTATTACATGCAGCGCTTCCGTATGTTCAATAATCAGATATGCGCCGCTTGGAAGATTTACAGTTTTGCCAAATGATGCTTTTACCTGGCGCGTTATTCCATAAGAGTCAAAAATTGGAGAACCGTTGCTATGAAAAGAAAGTATATCGGTTTTTTCGGGCGCTATCCGTTGAAGATACGTTTTGGTATCGTTGTAAATGTTTTTATCATTTACCACAATTTTATTAAAATCTTCTGTAAGTAAATCGCGGAGAATGCTGTTTGTTTTTCCTTCTTCGCTCAGGATCTTTGTAGGAGGAACAGCACCTTTCAAATTTTTCTGAATATTTTTCCAGGTATTAATTAATCCAAGCAGATCTTCATGAAGTTCGTTGGCATGTTTTCCTTCTGCCGCTGTACGTACGATTACACCAAAGTTCTTAGGTTTTACTGCTTCGATTATTTTTTGTAATCTTTTTCTTTCTTCAGAAGAATGAATTTTCTTCGAAACAGCAATAATATCATTGAATGGAGTGATTACTACAAATCTTCCGGGAAGAGAAATTTCGCAACTAAGGCGTGGGCCTTTTGCAGCTATTGGTTCCTTTAGAATTTGAACCAGAATATTTGGTTTGCCACTTAAAACTTCGGCAATTTTGCCGGTTTTTACAATTTCCGGTTCCACCACAAATTTTTCAAAATTCATTCCTGATTCTGAATTGTCGTTCATCGCCATTTTCGTAAACTTCAAAATGGAACGGATGTAAGGACTTAAATCTGAATAATGCAAAAAAGCATCCTTTTCAAATCCAACATCTATAAATGCTGCATTCAATCCGGGAATCAGTTTCTTTACTTTTCCTAAATACAAATCGCCCACTCCAAAGCTTGAATTTGCATTTTCATTATGCATTTCCACTAGCTTTTTATCCTCAAGTAAGGCTATTTCCACTGCCTGTGGGGCAGCATTTATAATAAGTTCCTTGTTCAACGCAAAATCTTTTAAATTAGTTGCTTCAACTAAACCATAAACAGAAGGAAAAAGTAAAGCCGGATGTACCGGCAGGCGAAAGTAAAAGTAAGTAAATAATTACCTCTTCTTATGACGATTCTTTCTTAAACGCTTTTTACGCTTATGAGTAGCGATTTTATGACGTTTTCTTTTTTTACCGCAAGGCATAGATATTTTTTTAATAATTTTATAATAAAAGACAAATAATAATTCTATTTGTCCTAGTTGCTTACCACCAATTAATGGCTTTCATTTACTTCTTTGATCCGGGCATCTATTTCTTTGCTAAATGCCGGATTGTTTACCAGGTGCTTGCTTTGTTCATACCACTTTACAGCGTTTTGTTTATCACCTGATGCAGCGTAAGCATCTGCAAGCCAGGAAACCGCTTCAAGATTATGTGGATCAAAACTTACTACTTTTTTCAATCTGTCAATTCCTTTAGTGTACTGACCTGAAATAACACCACCGATTCCAAGAACAAGCTGTGCCTGCATATTATTTGAATCTTTTTCCACCACCTGCAGCAATTGCTGAATTCCTTTCATCGTTTGCTCTGCATTTCCAATCATCCCTTCGCCATACACATAGCAACTTCCCAATCCTACTTTTAAATCCTGGTTGTCAGGATCAAGCTTTAAAGCTTTGTCAAAAAGATCGGCTGCGGTCTGCGCTTCCCATACTTTTTGTGCCGGGTTTTCCTCCCGTTTCATGTTCTCTAAAATAAAACGGGCTGCAAAGGTGAGCTTTTTTTCTGAATTCTCCAACTTTGCAGCTTCGCTTAAATAATATGCATAGGGGATGAAAGATCCGACAGAGTCTTTCCAAAAATTGGCAAGGTTGGTATATTGATTTTCCGATTGATTTTTTACATCGCCGCGGCTGATGTTGTTTTCAATATTGGTAACATAAATCAAACGAACTGGTGAGAGTTTTTTCTTTTCTGCAACAAGCGTGTCTTTTATATTAAAAACAGGAGTTTCTGCTTTTGCTGCAGCCACAACTTCTTTCTTTGGAGTCGTCGTTTTTCCAAAGAAAAAAAGTATAAAAACCAGTATAAGGCCAGTGCCTGCTAAAATAATTCTTTTGTTCAATTCTTAACGGGAATTTTTTATCTGTGCGCAAAGGTAAGCCATTCCACTTTGTTTAAGAAAGCTGCTTTTCTTTAATTTGCTCTACAAATTCCTTTGAAGGTTTGAAAGCAGGAATAAAATGTTCAGGAATTTCTACGGCGGTATTTTTTTTGATATTCCTGCCAATTTTAGCGGCTCTTTTTTTGGTAATAAAACTACCAAAGCCCCTGATGTAAATATTTTCTCCTTCTCCAAGCGTTTTTTTCACTTCTGTAAATAACGCTTCCAATGTAACAAGAACATCTACTTTTGCGATTCCTGTTTTGTCGGATATCCGGTTAATTAAATCTGCTTTTCTCATTTGAAACTCTTTATTTATGAAAATTAGAATGTGTTTCCATTGATGATTCAACCAGGTATGGCAAATTTAATAATCTTTATTGTAATAACCTGCTATAATATATCTTGTGTATGTTTATTTTTTTTATTTAATCAAAAATGAAGTTTTTTTGAATAAAACAGCAGAAAAAGGGATTTATGAATCAATGAAAAACGAAAAATTCTTTTCAACTTCTTTATTATTTTGGAACCGTACTGAAAATAGTCGAGAAATGCCCTGGAAAGGAGAAAAAAATCCATATAAAATCTGGGTAAGTGAAATTATTTTGCAACAAACAAGGGTGCAACAGGGAATGCATTATTACAATCGTTTTATCCATGAATTCCCTGATGTAAAAACACTTGCAACAGCTTCTGAAAAAAAAGTTTATAAATTATGGGAAGGGCTTGGTTACTATTCGCGCTGCAAAAATTTAATTACAACCGCAAAATTTATTGATAAAACCCTGGATGGAAATTTTCCTGAAAAATATGAAG
>DATILZ010000305.1:0-8904 GCA_035475995.1 Hanamia sp.
TCGTTTGTGATCGTGGCGACAGATATCTGAGCAGTGGTTTGTTTGAGTAACATAAAAGGTGACACCACATCAAATTGTAGCAAAGCAACAAATAGGATAGATTCCTGTTTTCTCACA
This sequence comes from Hanamia sp., assembly GCA_035475995.1. Taxonomy (GTDB): domain Bacteria; phylum Bacteroidota; class Bacteroidia; order Chitinophagales; family Chitinophagaceae; genus Ginsengibacter. The sequence continues at coordinate 118 of DATILZ010000305.1, forward strand.
AATTGGCTAATTGATACTTAATACTTTTTAAGGGGAAAGTGAAAAGATTTGATCTTTCCTTTTTGTGCTTTAGAGTTAAATACAGAGTTGCAAAAAGAAAGCAGGAAGCATATACTATTCATTTCCCTAAAAAGAATCACAAAGCTGCAAAACAAATGAAAAAAGTAAAGCAGATAAATTTCTGCATTTAAATTTTCAATCTTAAACGTCGTTTTTCCAGCCAGCCGGTCATCAAAACAATGATTAACGCAAACACAAGAGATTTGATAGCGCCCATCCATCCGGTTCTGATAATTAATGGTAGATGAATGCCGATGATTGATAAAAAAATGGCTTCGTGCAAATAGGGAAGCAGGTAACAAGTGAGCGTGCTTGTTCCTGCTGGTTTTATCGCTTTGAACCAATTCTCTTTTCCTTTTTTATCCACTAAAAATATTAATAATGCAAAAGTGAGAATGCTAATTGCGGCGCAAATGGTCGTCCAGGATGGAGTGGCTCTTATTTTTGAAATCCCCCAAAGCGGCCTTGCTGCAAAACCAAAACTGAAAAGAATAACCGCAATCAAAATTAAAATGACTTCAATCTTTATTGTTTTTTCTGAAAATTTGCGGTACAAAACAGCGCAGATGACACCCAGGATAGTAATAGAAGAATTTGAGGCATTTCCAAGTCCGAAAGAATCGATGAAACGGGCAAAGGTGCCGGCAAATACAGGTCCATGAAGCATCACAGCAGAATTAAAAAAGACAAAAAACCCAAGAAAGATAACTAACCAAACCAATTTTTCTTCAGCAAATAATGAGATGGAAGCGCATGCAAAATATGCCCATCCGATCAAGCCTAATATACCCCACCAATGCGGTTGCATCCAGATAATTCCGTGAGGTGAATTGCCTTTATATATTGCTGCCATTAAAATAAGAATTACAATTCCTGATATTTGCAACCATCTGATCTTTTTGATTTTTTCTTTTGGATAATCCATCCAGATAAGGAAAAAAGAAACGGTAACTAATATTACCCAGATAGATCGTGGCAACAAAGATTGGTTACTATAATTTTCCATATTCATTTGAAAAAAACCCATCACAATCAACGCTATTGAACGAAGTATAATATGCTGAAAGACTTGAAACTTTGATTCGCCTCGTGACAACCGGCTTTGCTGGCTGAAAGGAATAGACAATCCGACAATAAATAAAAATGCGGGGAATATAATATCAGCAAAGCCCATCGCATCTGCCTTTGCTGGCGCATGTTCCAACCACTCAGGAATACTTTTATCTGTCCACAGATCATTTACAAAAACCATAAAATACATGGTAAGTGCGCGGATGACATCAATGGAAGCGAGTCTTCGTTTCATGATGATCGTTATTTATTGACATTCATTGCCGAAAAAACTTTTCTGAAACAATCTGCCTGACCGCGATTGTTTGAATTATTTGTAGAATCATTTGCGTAAAATTCTTTCAGAAACATATCATTACGGCTCCAGATTGTTTGAAGAATTCCCTGGAAACGTCCTTTCATTTCAGGAGTAGAACTTTGACGGAATCTATACATATCATTAACTTGTTGCGCTCCTGTTTCTTCATTTCTCCATGGACAAGTCATTACCTTAAACCCTTTCATGGCAAAATAAACAGCCGTCTTATCGGGCCTTTCATAATGCCAGTCACAGATAATTACGTCTTTTGGAATCATATCTACAGCTCTGTAAGTATCATTTTTGCTGGCTTCCCACTCTCCCAGCCCGGTTGTTTTTCCATCCAAAAGCCGATCGCCCCAAATCCATAATTGTCTTCCCTTTTCGGCAAGATGATTGTCAATTTTTCTCACTTCATCTGCAAATATCTGTGCAGGATCATGGCCACCGCAACGTGGACATTTTCGTTCGGCGATATAAAAAACCTCATCCATTCCGGCATGAAATGCATTGGCTTCAAATACATCACAAATCTCATCAATTACCGGAAAAATTATATCATGAATGCCAGGATAAAGCGGGCAATAACTTTTGCAGTACAGATAATCCGCATTGGGCCATTCATATTTTACAGGCATTTGTACCCAGGGTGTTTCATCAAACTGAGGATATGCAGATAACAATTTTCCTAGCCGGTTTCGTTCAGATTGATGTCCCAATAAATTGATCTGTGGAATAATCTGAATACCGTTTTTTTTGCAGGCATTCACTATTTTCTTTACTTCTTTTTTAGATAAAGCAAAACTATCAATAAGTTCCGGATGGCTTTTGAATTGGTAATGATAATCCACACGAAGAATCAATGTATTTACATGTCGTGGCGCCAGTTCCTTGTTGATGAAAGTAATAAAAGAATCAACACCGGCTGGCCTTGGCGCACCAATTGCAAAACCCCGCACAGGTAACGTATCCGGAACATTTTGCATTGATTGGAAGGGCGCACTTTTTGCCTGATGGAAAGAAACAAATAGAAAGGCGCTTAATAAGATTACCATCATTTTTTTCATAACAGTTTGTTTTATATTTAAAAATTAATTCCAGATATCATCAATCGTCCTTGCATTTCCATTTCCGGAAGGTGGTAAACGATACATATCTTCAATGGTTCGCAAAACATTGTAATGACTGATAGAGTTGCTGTTCAATTTGTTTTTTACCATTTCACCTACAAAAATTGTAGCAATATGATTGCTAAGCATACTTCCTTTTTGATCTTCATCAAAAGTAAGGATCAGAAGACTGTTATTTTTCCTTGCCCATTGTACATAAGATGAAAGATGATCTTTCAGCCATTGGTCGGCCCGTTTGATCGCTGCTGAATCTCCATCCAAATCTATGTTGTGCATATCATTTCCTTCATTTGGAATTACAAAAGAAACCGTCGGTAATTTATTAAAATCTGTAGGAAAATCTGTCAATGGCTGGTTGGTAGAATCTGGCAAACCATTTTCTTTATCGCCCTGCCAATTTACCCAAGGCGCATGTTTTCTTGCATAATTATAACCTTTTTTTTGCTGGTAAGAGCACCCCTGAAAACCCACCTTTGGTAAAGTTTCAGAATATCCTTTAAAAGTATATCCGGCTTTAATAAGCGCTGCGCCAAGATTTGGAGTGACATATTGGCCTTTTCCCATCAGGCATTCATCTCCATCTACATTTTGGGTGCTTCCTGAAAAAAGCGCCAAATAATTTGGCTGGCTGGGATGGGTAATCGCTTCAGAATTGGTAAAAAGTGTTCCTTCTTTTGCAAGTTGATTAATGTAAGGTGCATTTTCTGACCCAATTATCTGATCAAAGCCATGGTTTTCCTCCACGATCACAACAATGTGCGAAGGCTTTGGAAGCTTTATCTTTGATTTGCACGAAATAAAACAGAAAGCGGCAGCAAATAAAGAAATAATGACAAATCTGGCTTTATACATAATTGGATTTTTTAAAAATTATTTTTAAAAATGAGAAGGTTGCTGATCATAATAAAGTGCAGCCGCACCCAGCACTCCTGCATTTTCCAACTCAGATATTTCCAGGTGAAAATGTTCAAGCGTATTTGAATAAATATAAGTGTGAATCCGTTCCCACATTGTCTTTTGAAAGAAAGAATAGGACTTACTGATAGAGCCGCCGAGGATTATTAATTCAGGACAATAGGTGTAAAGGATCATTTTGATTGCATTGCCAATGTGCGTTCCCAATTCTTCTAAAATCATAATCGATAACGGATCACCCGATTGCGCTTTTTGAAAAACTACTTCACCATTTGTATGATAACAATTTTCAAAGAATTGGCCGCTTGCATAATACTCATAATATTTATCAAGGTAATCTACACATCCAAACTCTCCGGCGCCTGTATTTAGTCCCGGATAAAGTTTATCATTGATGATGATTCCCGCACCCAAACCTGTACCAATTGTCAATCCTATTAAAGAATGTACTTTCTGGCCTTTGCCAAAATACTTTTCTCCAAGAGCAAAACAATTGGCATCGTTATTTATCAAAACCGGAAGATGATATCTTTCTTCCATCAGTTTTTTTAATTCGACTACTTTCCATGAAGGAATATTCTGCACATCATAAACAATTCCTTTTTCAATATCCACCACACTTGGAACACCAATGCCAATAGCTTTGATATTTCCATCAATGAGTGGATCGATCAATTGGTAAATGACGCGCATTACTTCATCTACCGAACCATCTGCCGGAATGCGCACGGAAGCAATATTTGCTAAATGTCCTTCTGCCACAATGCCTGCACGAACATGTGTACCGCCAAGGTCAATTCCGAGAATATTTGTTGTCATGGTTTTAATTGAAAATTAAGAATTGAGAATTCGGAGCTTTCTGCATTCGGCATTTGCATTTAGCCTTCAGCTTTTAGCTTTCGGCCTTCTGCCTTCGAATCGTTTTATTTTTAATGATCGGTTTTGCCCAGAAACCAACGCTTAAAATATACCCAAGTGTAATGTACAAAAACAGCATTCCGGTACGTAATCCAAAATGATCGCCGATCGCTCCTATAACTAATGGAATAACTGCTCCTCCGATAATTCCTGTCAGCAGGATCCCGGAGAATGCCCCATGATGTTCTTCCAGAGAATTTAATGCCAATGAAAAGATGATAGGATACATTACAGAGGCAAAAAATCCTACAATTGGGAAAGCATATAAAGCTACACGATCATTGGCTGTGAATAATCCAATGCTCAAAGTGATGATCGCTAAAATGGTAAATGCAATAAGCACTTTAGCGCTATCCATGATCTTTAATAAAAACAATCCAAGCACACCGCCTGCCGTCATCAGTCCCCAGAAATATGCCACAGCACTGGCCCCTGTGGTTTGCGGGTCATAGTGATGGTATTCATAAAGAAATTGAGAAATCCAGTTGGCCGTCCCTTGTTCCGTTCCAACATAACAAAACATCGCAATGAAAAATAAAATAACGATTGGATTTCGTAAAAGATCCAAATGCACTTTTAAAGCGCCGGCTTTCTCATCTTTACTAAGAATTACTTTCGGAAAACGCGAGATCAAAATAACTACAAACATGATCAAACTTACCGCTGCGAATACCCAATACAATGATATCCATGGAAGGTTTTGCGGAACAACAGAAGCAAAGATGCGTTGAACCGGATCTATTTCTCCCTTATTTGCAAGATTGGTGACTAAGTAAGAATATACAAGTGGACTGATAAAGGAAGCAGCTCCAAAAATCAATTGCGCCAATACAGAATTAAAAGCATAATTCTCCTCGCCACCGGAAGTGCGAAGCAAAGGATTGATCACCACTTGCAACATGGCCATCCCGCATCCTATCAAAAATAAAGAGATGATATAACTGGAATAATTTGGAAATAAAACAAGTAAAAGGGAGCCAAGAAAAGAAACGACAAATGCAATGACCATTATTTTCTTTTCCTTGTATTTTTCATTGAGAATGCCCGAAGGAATGGACATCACTCCATAAGCAATAAAAAAAGCAAAAGGCAAAATTGCGACTTCTGTCAGGCTAAGATGAAAACCGGATTTGATATCAGGGATCAAAGCGCCGATAATGTTTGTAAGAAAAGAGATCACAAAGAATGTGAGCATGATTAAAAAAACGATGTAGTAATTTCTCTTTGCAGTAAGCGGAGTTGACATGAATTTTATTTATAAGGATTTAAAAAGAATGAATAATTTATAGAGAAAATAATTTCGTTTACTCATGACTGTTATAAAATTAAACTTATAAATGTGAACCTTGAACTTTCAACCTTCAACCTTCAACCTTCAACCTTTTGAACGTTCAACTTTCAGCTAAACTACCTCCTCCTTCTCCATCCAAACTGGTTTTGTTTGTGAATTATGTTCTGCCCCAATAATATCTCTGTATAATTCCGGTTTTCTTGCATTCTTATATCGCCAGCCTCCCGAAAGTTTTAATTTATCTTCTGTAATTGTTGCAATCGCTATTTCATCATTGAAACTTTTTATTTCGACCATCACATCTCCATAAGGATCGAGGATCAATGAATTACCATTTTTTAGTTGATCGCCATCGTAGCCAATCGGGTTGGTAAAAACATAATAAACGCCATTATCATACGCTCTTGCAGGAAGCCACCGCATCAGCCATTGCATACCTTTTGGCCCGTCAAATTCCATGCGCAAAGGCACGGGATCGAGTTCTCTTTTTTGCCATAAAGCATCATCTACAAAACCTCTTCCCGGCATGGAAGAAGGCGTACACATGGTAACGTGTGGAGCGAAAATAATTTCAGCGCCAAGTATGGATGTAGCTCTTACATTTTCTACTACATTATTATCATAACAAATTAAAATGCCACATTTCCAGTCTTTGATATTAAAAACAACATATTCATTTCCGGGAGATAAATATTTGCTGATGAACGGATGAATCTTCCTGTATTTTGCTTTCAAACCATTTTTGTCAACACAGATATAAGTGTTATAAAGTTTATCTTCATCATCAACTTCTACAAGTCCCGCTAATACCGTGATATCATGCTTTGCAGCGATTTCAATTAATTTTTGTGTACTCTTTCCTTCCGGAACTTTTTCTGCATAACTCTTCACTTCTTCCCGTGAAAGATCTTTAAAAAATGTGTAAGCGGTGATAGACATTTCATGAAAACTTACTACCTCTGCACCGCCCTCTTTAGCTTTTGCAGTTAATTTATCAATCACTGAAAGATTGTAATCCTTATCGCCATCTTTTGGCTGAAATTGTGCTACTGCTATTTTTAAGGTTTTCATTTTTGTATCATTAAAAAGTAAACTTGTTTATTTAAACTCCTGATCTAAGAAATTCCGTTTCTATAAAAAGCCAGTTCCGGATTTTAACCTAACATAATAAGGTAATGAGGTTGAACAGTTAGAGTCAATTCTGTTCTACTAAATTCTGTTTTCTAAAAAAAGTCTTATTCTTATTAACTGTCTTTAACCTTAGTACAAAAGTAAATTACTCATTAATACCCACCTTATTACTATATTATACCTGCTAAAATGGTTGCAGCGTTTTTTGATAAAACTTTATAAATTTTTCATACTCTTCAGCAAAGGTCATTTTCCGGTGATGCTCCTTTTGATTCAGTATGTATTTACAAACCTTATCCACGTCGGATTTAGAGACGGAAAATGCAGCCGCTGTTTCTTGCCATGCAAAATCATGCTCACAGTTTATTTTCATTGATAAAACGTTGAGAACTCTCAGCAACTCTTGTCGCCACGTTTTCTTCTGATAATTTAGGAGACCGGGAAACAAGAAAATGGACATGTTCCGGATTAGCATAAATGGAATAAAGATGGGAATTGTTATTGTTTATTATGCCCGTCATGTATTTTTCAATACGCTCTCTGTGTTTTTCAAGTATAAGCGGCAAGCGGTGCAATGTGGTGAAAATAAAATGAGTATATAAGTTATTGTATTCTATTTTCATTTTAATTAATTAAAATAAGGTAATAAGGTTGACCAATGGATCGTTTCTGTTCTACTAAGGTTGAATGCCAACTCATTAAATTTCATAATCCATTATTCCTGTTCCAAATATTCTTTTACCGGGTAACAAAGAAATATTAATACATCCGTTTTCTATAAAAATCTTTATTCTAAATTAACCGTTTCAAACCTTAGTACAATAAAAAATATCTTATCATACCTACCTTATTACCTTATTCTTATTATCCTTTTTTATTTGATTGAATAAGGTAATAAGGTGAATAATTAAGATGATCGTTTCTGTTCTACTAAGGTTGAAGGCAATTGAAAAGTAACTACTCCACATTCCATCCCCCCACAACCACTCTCCCTTTTTCTCCGCGAAGATCTGATGTATGGCAGGAAACAGAAACGGTTCTTTCTTCGCCGGGTAAGAGAGTAAAGTAATTTTCTTTCCAGAAAACGGGAACTACCGATTCATTTGTTTGCCCTTTCTTTAAATCCAAATATACCATAAATGCTACATGAGAAGTAGGGTTTTTTAGTTTTACGCTGATCTCTGTATCCTCTCCTTTTTGTGCACGCGTTTCGCTTGTTTGCAATTTTACTTTCGGTAATTTTTCCAATAATGTAAGGTCAGCAAACTGCGATTGAGGCGTAATGTACCAGGTACTCTTTCTTTCATCAAGACTGTCTTTTTGTGTTGATAAAACATAAAAATTAGTGCTTACAAGCCGATGTTTCTGATCTAATAAACGAAGATCCAAAAAGTAGGTTTTGCTAAGATTTGAATTATCAGGCAAAGCAAAAATTTCTTTTGTTTCCAATGAACCGATATCAGCAACAGGAAGCGATTTTTTTAATATTGATTTTGAATTAATGTCAAGCACGTTTATTTCAGCAGAAAGAGCTCCTGATTTTTCAGAAGTGTTATTCAATACATCCACCGCATTGTGACCATAGTTATATGAAATATGCAAAGGTTCGTTGGCTACTCTTGCTCCATAAAGGGCACCGGTTGGCATTAGATAATAATCATAAAACTGCCACCAAAGCTTTGGCCACGAAGCATTGTACATCCATTGAATGATACCGGTAGCTTCAGGACGATTCACTTCAAATGCCTCAAACATCGCGCGCATTCCTTCATAGTTCAAATATTGTGCTTTGCGCAAATAATCGGTTAAATCATTTGCCTTGCCCAGCCTTTGATCCATAGCATTATTGTATGCATCGAGGTTGTGAAACTTGCCTCTTGCCGCATGATACAACCATGAACTGCCAATGGGCCAGAGAGAATCTTTTGGAATCATTTTTTGCAGGCTTTCCAACACAGGAACCTGGGGACCGG
>DATILZ010000306.1:0-2287 GCA_035475995.1 Hanamia sp.
GTATCACAATCATTAGGATTAAACCTGGATGTAAAAGAAAAACTGAACATGGAATTCAGGGGAAGATTTACTTATAATTCTGTAAAGTACAGTGCGCAGGAAAAGCAAAACAATAATTTAAATTCCAGGTATTTCTCACAAAATTATTCCACCAATATTAACTATTACCTGATGTCTTCCCTGATTCTTTCCTCGCGTTTTAATTATTCTATAAACAGTGGGCTGGCGCATGGTTACAACGTCAGCATTCCCTTATGGAATGCCGCTCTCGCCTGGGAAATGTTTGAAAAAAAGAACGGCGAATTGCGTTTCTCAGTGAATGATATTCTGAATCAGAATAGTAATATCAGCCGGAGTATCGGCGAAAATTATATTTCTGATTCGAGGACCGAAATATTACAACGTTATTTTCTTTTGACTTTCACTTTTAATTTCAATCGTTTCGGACCAAAAGGAAGCTTTAATAAAAGTGGCCATGAACGAAACAGATCCGGGATGTATCATGGCGGAGGGAGAGGCTATAACTGAAACGGCAATAACCACTGATGCCGGAAGTAATCGAGTCAGATTCAAATTTATTGGGGAGGAAATTTAAAATTCTGACTGCAAAAGCGCAAGTTTATTTTGATTGTTTACCTGGTGAAACTCATAATTTTGAATTATTACACCAGATAGTGTAAATGCAAAAGTTGCCTGTAGGGAGATCGAAATGGACAATTAGAAGCAGAATTCAAATGAAAAGAATAGTTTTACATTATCAGGAAATAATAGCTTGAGATAGAATCCACAAATGAAACAATTATGACAAGACTAGACCCAATAATTGCAGTAAAGGACATCGAAACCAGCTCCAGGTGGTATCAAAAAATATTTAACTTGCGTAACGATCATGGCGGTGATCATTTTTCAGTTTTAATATCTGATGATAACGAAATTATTCTGTGTCTTCACAAATGGAAAGAACATGATCATCCAACAATGACAAATCCAAATATAGTCGCCGGAAATGGGCTTTTGCTCTACTTCAGAACAGAAAATATGAATAATATTTACCAAAATGCATTGAAGTCAGGGTGTGTGTTAGAAGAAGATATTCACTTAAACCCAAATTCTTTGAGAAGAGAGTTTTCCTTTCGCGATCCTGACGGATATTTTTTGACAGTTTCCGAATTTCATAAGTATGAAGGATGATTTGTTAAACTAACTTAGATCCTGCTTTTCTATATTCGGATTCTAAATCTGATACATTGAACGGAACCGGCAAGGGATTTTAAGATTTGGAAGCCAGGAGCGGCATAAGCGTAAAGAAACATTTCCTGCAGAAAATCCGGAAGGACTCTGGAGAAAATTTACTTACGATGAAATCATGGCAAGGAATAAAACATCTTTGGATATTACCTGGCGTACCAAAACGGTAAAGAATATTATCAATATCATGGAAAGGAGCTTTTGTTTTTATCAAAGAAAATGATAGTCCGAATGGAAGATTCATTGAGTATCAGCAGAAACCAAACGCGCGACATTACAACTACAACTTTCCTTATTTTTGAAAACCAATAACAGTGAAATGGATAATACGAGGATTTACAGAATGTCTTTTTCAAGCGTGTATCCGTTGTACGTACAGAAGGCTGAAAAAAAAGGACGAACCAGGGCAGAGGTAGATGAAATTATATCATGGCTTACGGGATATGATAAAGAAGCGCTGCAACAACAGATTGACAATAAAAGTGATTTTGAAACCTTTTTCGCTCAGGCGCCGCATATGAATCCAAATGTTTCAAAAATTACAGGTGTTATTTGTGGTTATCGTGTAGAAGAAATCGAAGACCAACTGGTGCAAAAGGTTCGTTATTTAGATAAGTTGATCGATGAATTAGCGAAAGGAAAATCGATGGAAAAAATTTTAAGGAAGTAGTATTTCAAAGTAAAAAGACAGAACAGTAATGAGTAAAGTGCTGCTTAAAAACAACGAATTGGTTTCTGAATATATTCAGAAATTGCCTAAAGATATTCAGCCGGCTGTTGAATATTTACGGCAATTGATTTTATCAATTGATACTGAAATTGCAGAACATATAAAATGGAGTTCACCCGCTTTTTATTTTTCAGGTCAAATGAAAGCCTTTGACTCAAAGGAATACAAGCGCGACATCCTTGTAATGAATTTGCGCAAAGGCAAAATTATGTGCGTAATGCCCACTGGAATGAATGTTAAAAACAATACCGCACTATTGGAAGGTGACTATACCGATGGCCGGCGAATGATAAACTTTAAAGACCTCAA
>DATILZ010000307.1:0-4089 GCA_035475995.1 Hanamia sp.
TAACTAATGTCACACTCATCAATCCAATCACTACATCATTGGCAACTGTTTCTAGTTCCAATGATTTTAAAAATTTATTTTTATTCAAAGGCATATCCAACACAGTTGCCGCTCCGCCCGGAATAGCTAAATCTGTAAATCCTTTTATAGATGCATAATGATTAAAATTTCTGGTAATTAAACCACTTTGCAAATGCACGCGATAAGGAACTGGCGTACTGCATTGAAAAGCATAATTATCGCAACTATAATCCTGTTCAATCGGCCACCAGGTATCCGGATTTTTTAATAGTAAACTATCATCGGTTCCATCTGTGTAGTGAATGATTATTTTTCCATTCGTAATGCGGCTTTGCATTGGATTGGTAGAACCTGCCATTAAAAAATAAGCATGGATTGCTTTGCCGGACAATGCAATATTTATTTTATCCGGATAATTATCCCAATGCGAAGTGAAAACAATGTTGGATGAATTATTTGCTGAAGGCGTTGCAAAAGGAATTCCATCAGGCAACAAAAAAGTCCCTTTTGATGAAGCAAGTTTGCGCAACCCACTATCATTAATTTCCGGTTGAATTAAAGGATAACACCAGTTACCAATGCCTTGTTCGGGCAATTGCAAAGTGGGCACATCCGGGCGGGGAGAAAGATATTTATTTAGAAATATTTGTGTGACTTTATCATTAAAATCGACAGAAATATTTACCGGAATAGAATGAAATTTATTATTTGGGAAAGGCAAATTCCAATTAATAATCTCTTTCGAAATCACCATTTCATTTCGTGATGATATGCTTATTTTGTTTGTTCCGGGTAATAAGTCTTTTGAAGGAATATATAAAGATGACGATGATTTGTGAGGAGCAATTACGATATTATTTTGTTGAGAAAAATTGGCGGTTTGAATGAAGATAGTTTGTGAAAATGTTTTCGTTGTATTATTTTGAATAAAGAACCGTATGCCTGTTGAATCCTGTGTTTTATCAGCAATAATTTGAAATGCAGCCCTTATAGAAAAATTTATCGGAATCCACCAGGTCAAATTGTTTTGCTCCACTTTTACAAACAAAGTATGTTCACGTTCTGTGCCAGTAACTTTTCCTGATAACTGATGTTCATTTATTTCTATTCCTGATAAAGTTTGCTGCGGGTCATTTACCGCAACTATTTTAGCTGAATCAATTTTTACCTTAAAAGTTTGTTTACTGACTGCAATGGAATCAAATTGTGCCGAAGCAATTCTTCCACCTGACCATTTAATTTGAATATGGTATTCAGTTGAAAACGGAAAAGTAAATTCAATGAATGGTTCGCCGATAGAAGTAGTTGAATGCCAGAAAATATTCGCACCATTAACAGAAACTTTTTCCAACTTTCCTCTTGCAGGAATCCGGCATTGAAGATTCATGTTTGTCTTAAACGCCGGAATAATCACATAGTCATCTTCATTCCCATTTTGATGATAATCCACTTTGATATCAGGAATCGTTATCGAAGCATATTTCCATTTTGAAGGCCAGCCGGGTTGTAATAATAAAGTGCCTGATAATGCATCCGGCCGAATACCAAATAATCCTTCTACCAAAGCACGGGAAGTGATTCCAATCGGGTCGCCAAAATCGCGGTACAATTCACCGCGGTAACGGTCATAATAAGAAAGCTGTTCAAAGTTTCCAGGACTTACGCTTAGATACATGCTTTCGATTATCATACTTTTAAAAATATCAAAAGCTGTATTCCTTCTTTCGCCTTGCCAATAAGCCAACGAAGTATGTGCCATTTCTGCCATTACAACATTATTAAGGCTCCATGTGTAGGGCATCCAGTCTGTGGTAGAAAGCATAAAATAATTCCCTTTCAACCCGCTGCATTTTATTGAAATATGAGGAATGTGTGTATCAATATAACGTAGCGATTCGTAGGATTGAAAAATATCCGGCACTCTGGAATCAATCGCATGATAAATGGACCACAGTGCTGCATCTGGATGTAATTTTTTTTCACCATTCGCATCTTTGTATTCTGCATACCAGCCATTCGCCGGCATCCATAAAATTTTATTTATTGCAGAATCAGTTTTTGACGCTTCTGCAAAATAAGGAGTCGGATCATCCCCTAAAATTTGAGCGATTTGTGCGGCAATTTTATTAGCAAAATAATTATAAGAAGAACTGTGAGTTACATCGCCACCGCTGTATTCCAGAGCATCGCTTGCCCAGATGCAGGCATATGCATCATACAATCCATCGTTGTCGTGGTCAAAATTTCTTTTTTCCCACGCAAGTTGGCGTTTAATAGCAGGCCAGCATTCACGTAAGAAAACGGTATCGCCTGTCCATAAAAAATGCCGAAGCATCGCATCAAAATACACGAGGTTCATATCATAATGGTTCGGCACTATTTTTCCATCTGGATAGCGGGAAACATAACCACTGTTATAAATGCCCACTCCAATTTTCTCAACCTGCCTCGCAAGGTTTTTACTGGAATCGGGATCAACAATAGTGGAATCAGGATAAGTAAGTTGACTTTTATTATAAGCCTTAAAATAGGTTTTCGCACGGTCATGCCAGCCTAAATCATCGGCAGCATATTGCCCACGCCACCCATTCAGAGGCATGCGCCAGGCTACAGCACCATGCATAAACTCCGGTGATTCCCATAGAGCATCTGCAGCTACACTGATCGTGCCCCCAAGTGTGTTTAAAAAAGAATCAGGTGTTTGAATTTTTATGCGTTCCGCCAGTTGTTCCCGGTATTTTTCTGCTGCTGCAAAAGCATCTGATAATTGCGAAACAGAAAAGTCAGATGATGAATCTTTTCTCCTGATAGCAAAATATAAAGTATCATTTGTTTTTAAATTTTTTTGTCCGGCTAAAACAGGTGCCTTTTTATTAAAAGAAGATTGTAATAGTAAAGCAGGAGATTGTTGATAATTTGCATCTGCAATTTGCAGTTTTGAATTTACCGGAGTAGCTCCTTGCAGTGATATTGTTTTATTTTTATCCGGAAATTCTAAATCAAATGATTCATGATTAATGGTAAAAATATTATTCATGCAATGTTCTGGTGTCAAATAAAAAACAGATTCCGGGTCTGCACCAATATCTCCATTTCGCGATGGATGAAGGCCGCTGGCGCCTCCAAATGCCCAAACTAATTTTAGTTCAGGAACTGCACCTGCAACAATTACCCGCAAAAGCATTCCTTCTGCATCATTCATTGCAAGTAATTGCAAATCTATTTTTGCTTTTCCCAAAATTTCATCTTTCAAATGATAAATCATGGAACCCGGACGATAACGGGATTGGATATAGGAAAAATCATTACACCATTTGCTCTTATTTCCTGAAATAATTCCCAGTTTAAAATCGCCGCCAATCCCTGGCATGAATAAAGCAAACTCAGGCAAATCACCGGCTTCTACACGAAAAGCAGTATGGGTTCCATACAAAGCGCGGTTGTATCTTCTATTGCCATTTTCAATAACAAAGTCTGTTCCATCAGGCTGATATCTTAATGTTCGCGAAGAAAATTCATCTTTAGTTTTTCGATTGCTTTTTAGCTGACAAAAAGCATTGGCTGGTAAAGAAAACAATACCATCATAAAAAAAACAGGTAAATATTTCATTTTATGTTTATAGTCCATAATAGAAAATTAATACCTGTTTTTTTCATAATTTCTTGGTGTTTGAAGTAAAATCAATAACCCGTATTTTGTTGATATAAATCCGGGTAAATGTCAATTTCGGTCTGTGGAATTGGATATAACAGGTTATGCTGGTCAATTGTTTTATTTCGTCCTGTAGCCTGGAACCACGCATTCATTACAGGAATCGCTTTTTCTGTTCTTACCAGGTAAAACCAATATTGCCCTTCATCAGCAAATTCATGCCGGTATTCGATTGTCAAAGCCGAATCAAATTCTTCCTTGGTAGCAGGAGTTATCGAAGGTAAACCTGCTCTTGTACGAATACGGTTTAAGAGATTTGTTGCTTGTCCTGTAGGCCCTGATTGGTCATTTAAAATTTCTGCTTCCATTAATAATACATCCGCATAACGCAACAACGGAAAATTTTCAGGCCAATC
>DATILZ010000308.1:0-5333 GCA_035475995.1 Hanamia sp.
ATGAAGTTTGTAAAGAAGATGGTGGAATTACATTTACGTCCGATAAGCCTTACCAAAGAGAATATAACAGATTCTGCAATCCGAAGATTATTGTTTGATGCCGGCGATGATCTTGAAAATCTCATGACACTTTGCAAAGCAGATATTACTTCAAAAAATAAACAAAAAGTGCAGCGGTACCTGGCCAATTTTGAAATGGTGGAAAAGCGTTTGAAAGAAGTAGAAGAATCCGATCATTTGCGCAACTGGCAACCACCAATTACCGGCGAAATCATTATGAAAGAATTTGGATTGCCACCTTCAAGAGTTGTAGGAGAAATAAAAAATGCTGTTCGGGAAGCAATCCTGGATGGAGAAATTCCGAATGAATATCAGGCGGCATTTGAATATATGAAAAAAGTGGCTGAAGATTTAGGAATCAGGAATAATAAAAACAGTTAAGGATTTCTATCTCCATCTTTATTTTTAACCGCATTGATATAAAACTTAAATTCATATAAAAAATTAAAAGGGGTAAAGTAAAACCATTAACATTGGATGAACTTGAAAACCGTGCGAGGAATTCTTTTAAAGGAAAAACTGTAAAGAAGAAATGAAGTACAGCCTTGAATTCCATCCTGAAATTGAACAAGATTTCCAAGAAGCGTACAAATAGTATGAAGAAAGGGGCCAGGGATTAGGAGAAAGATTTTTAGAAGCAGTTAAAAGAAAAATAGAAGAGATTGCGGAGCACCCTTTCTTTTTTTAGAACGGTCTAAGAAGGGATTCAGAGAAGCAAGAGTAAAAGGATTCCCTTATTTAATTATTTATAAAATTTATGATGATAGGAAAGTTGTTTTTCGCCACATCTTTAAATTAAACAGGATGCCTTAAATTTGTGATATGGCTATTTTAAAATTCAGAGTTTATTGGGAAGATGATGACAGTGTATATCGCGACCTTGTTATCAAACACACACAAACATTTTTAGATCTTCATACCAGTCTTTTAAAATGTTTTGAGTTTGATAATAAGCATGAGGCCACTTTTTTCAGGAGTAATGATAAATGGCAACGCGGCAAAGAAATCACTTTGGAAAAATATGACAAAGCGTACAAGGCAGAGCCTTTGCTGATGAATGAAACCGTACTTGGAACGGAAATACGCGAGCCTAATCAAAAATTTATTTATGTTTATGATTTTCATAAAAACTGGACTTTCCTGGTAGAACTCATTAATGTAAATAAAGAAGAAAATCCTAAGCTCATTTATCCTTCATGCAGCCGCAGTGAAGGAATTGCTCCAAGCCAATATGGTACCAAAGGATTGATCAATGAAAAACTTTCGGAAATAGAAGAGAAATACGATTTGAATACCGCAATTCTTGCCGATGGATATGGGGAGGAAGGAGAAAGCGATGAAAACGAAACTGAAGAAGAGGAGGTGGATGATAGCGCTACCGAAGAACTTTAGATAATATTTGCGGTTCTATATAAACCGCCTGTTATGAATAAAAAAACGTGCATTATTATTTCCGGTCCAACGGCCGTTGGTAAAACATCTTACGGAATAGAACTTGCCTTAAAATACAATACTGAAATCATTTCTGCCGATAGCCGTCAGTGTTTTAAAGAATTGAATATTGGCGTAGCCAAACCGTCAATTGAGCACCTGCAAAAAGTAAAACATTATTTTATTGATACACATTCTATCCATAAGGAAGTGAATGTGAAAATATTTGAAGAGTATGCATTAAATGCTGTTCATGAAATTTTTAAAGATAAAGATGTTGCGGTAATGGTTGGTGGCACCGGTTTGTATATTAAAGCCTTTGTGCAGGGGCTGGATGATATACCTGAAGTGGATGAATCGATCCATAAAAAAATAAATGAAGAGTATGCCGGCCATGGTATCCAATGGCTGGCTAATGAATTAAAAGTATACGATCCGGTATTTTTTGCAAAAGGAGAAATGCAAAATCCGCAACGCATGTTGCGCGCTTTGGAAGTAAAACTTTCTTCCGGAAAATCTATCCTCGGTTTTCATTCGGGGCAAAAAACAAAACGTGATTTCGAAATAAAAAATATTATTTTAGAATTGCCGCGCGAACAGTTATATAAAAATATCAATCATCGCGTGGATCAAATGATGGATGCAGGTTTATTAAAAGAAGCCGAAAACTTATTCCCGTTTAAAAATCTGAATGCGATGCAAACCGTAGGTTATAAAGAATTGTTTGATCATTTTGAAGGAAAATTTTCTCTTGAAAAAGCGATTGAGGAAATTAAAAAAAATACACGGCATTATGCAAAGAGACAAATGACGTGGTTTAAAAAACTGAAAGGCCAAAGCTGAAAGGGTATTTACCATTCAAAGAACAATTTCTATTTTATTTTATACATCACTTATATTGCATTATTATTTTTTTAATCATTTCGCAATGTCAATACTTACTGTCGAAAATTTATCCAAAACCTATGGAAGGATTCAGGCGCTGAAAAACGTAAATTTTTCTGTACCTGAAGGAACGGTATTCGGAATTCTGGGCCCCAATGGAAGCGGTAAAACTACTACGCTTGGCACGATCACAGATATTCTAAAACCAACTTCAGGAAGCTACCAGCTTTTTGATGAACCGCCGTCAGCAGCAAGTCGCAGGAAAATCGGAACACTGCTGGAAACGCCGAATTTTTACCATTATTTATCCGGTGTAAAAAACCTGGAGATTGCTGCAGAAATAAAACAACACGGTAAAGAAGATATTGAAAAAGTGTTGGAAACAGTGGATCTGACACGAAGAAAAGATTCGAAATTCAGCACATATTCATTAGGAATGAAACAACGATTAGCGATTGCGTCCTGTCTGCTTGGAAATCCTTCTGTATTGATTTTTGATGAGCCAACAAATGGGCTTGATCCGGTAGGAATTGCAGAGATCAGAGAGTTAATGAAAAAATTATATCGTGAAGGAAAAACGATTATTATGGCAAGCCATCTTTTGGATGAAGTAGAAAAGGTTTGTTCACATGTGGCCATTTTAAAAAGAGGTGAATTGATCACTTCCGGAAAAGTAAATGAAATTCTTTCAAATGAAGATATGGTCGAAGTTTCTGCCGCTGATAATAGAAAATTGTTTGAAATATTGCAGACCATGAATGGCAAAACAAAAGTGACAGATGATAATTCTGTAATAAAAATATTTTTTCCGGTAGGAGCTGCTGACCTTGCCGCTATAAACGATTTTTGTTATAATAACGGCGTTATTCTCAATCATCTAATCCTGAAAAAACAAAGCCTCGAAGCAAGGTTTTTCGAACTTACCAACAATTAAAAACCTTATGACACACCTTTTAAAAATTGAATGGCTCAAAGTAAAAAATTACAAAGCATTCTGGGTATTTACCATTCTTTATGGGTTTGCAATTCTTGGAATTAATTACACCGGATTTTATATAAATGAACTCGCTGTTCAAAATATGCCCGCAAGCCAAATGTTGCTGGGAACACCTTATGCTTTTCCTAAAGTGTGGCAAACAGTGGGTTTCATGAGTAGCTGGCTGCTTTATTTCCCAGGGATCCTTTTTATTATGTTGCTCACAAATGAATTTAATTTTAAAACACACCGTCAGAATATTATTGACGGCTGGACCAGGAAAGAATTTATTACCGTAAAATTTGTGTTTGCAATTCTGTTTTCATTAGCTGCCACAATTTTTAATTTTCTTGTTGCCTTATTATTTGGATTGATTACCACCGGCTCTCATTTTTCTTTTTCAGGAATGGAAAACATTGGTTATATATTTATCCAAACGGTTGCGTACATTACGTTTGCCATGTTTCTTGCCATTCTTTTCAGAAAAAGTGGAGCGGCAATCGCTGTATTTTTTTTATACGGATTAATCTTTGAATATCTGATAACCGTACTTCTTAATATGAAATTAGGGATCTCGCCAATAGGCTATTTTTTACCACTACAAGTTACAGATGTAATGCTTCCAATTCCATTTGGCAACAAAGTAATTTATAAAGATGCCCCGGATATTTGGATCATGGTAATTGCAAGTCTTGCATATATTGGCGGATATTATTTCTTTGCGTTGAAAAAATTTACGAAGGAAGATTTGTAAAAAATGCTTAGAAGAAAAGATATCGAAGCGGAAATAAATGACTATTTAAAAGCACTTTCGGAAAACGGTTTTCCTTTTGAAAAAGCGGTTTTATTTGACAGCTTTTCTAAAGGAAACCTGCATGAATACTGTCATATAGACTAGCGGTTTGGAGTTTCGCATTTACAGATGATTATTTTACCATTATTGAAAAAGTAGTACCGATGCGGCATACTTATAAAATATTGAAATACATCCTTTCAGCGTGGAGGACAATGTTGAAAATAACCCGTTTATAAAAGAAATTGAAAATACAGGTGTTGTAATTCTGCCTAAGGAACAATTTTCAGTTGAAAATTTAAAAAGTTAGGGCAACGATTTTTGCCAGAATATAAATAGCATTTATTTGTCCATGTACTGTCAAAAGGAATTAAGAAACAATTCTTATTTTTTCTTCAGTCCGGACAAATAATTTTCCAAGGCAGAAACCATACTTGGCGCTTTTGGTTCAGGAGCAAGAATATCTGGATGAAAGCCGGCGTTGATCACTGCTTTGCGGGTATTATCGCCAAAGGCACCCATTAGCGTACCGTTTTGTTTAAAAGAGGGACAGTTCTCAATAAAACTTTTTACACCCAGTGGAGTGAAAAAACAAATGATCTGGTAATCATGTTTTTGAATGATGTCCTTCACATCGTTTGAAATAATTTCATATAAAACCGGTATCGCATAAGCACAATTATTTGAAATAAGCCAATTGGTAATTTCGCTGTCAAAGGAATGTGAACATGGATACAAAAATTTCTCCTGTTCTTTATATTTATTAATTACTTCAAAAAGATTTTTGTTGGTACCATCTGCAAAAAACACCTTGCGCTTGCGATACAAAATAAATTTTTGCAAATAAAGCGCCACTGATTCTGTAATACAAAAATATTTAACCTCAGCGCTCACCGTTATTCTCATTTCTTCGCAAGTCCTGAAAAAATGGTCAATGGCATTACGGCTGTTAAAAATGATGGCAGTAAAAGAAGGAATATCAATCTTTTGTTTTCTGAATTCCCTTGAAGGAATAGGTTCTACGCGAATAAAGGGGGCAAAACTGAGGTTTATCTTGTACTTCCTGGCCATTTCAAAATACGGCGATTTCTCATTATCAGGCTTAGCCTGAGTAATCAGGATATTTTGAATTTCCTTTACGGTCTTGGGTTCCTTAGGCGCAGTATTTATGTCCATTTTAGAGTTCAT
>DATILZ010000309.1:0-11466 GCA_035475995.1 Hanamia sp.
ATTTTTAGGGATTAAAAAGCAATATTAGGTAAATAATCGGAGTGGACTGCTTAATAAATTACACCTCTCCTCTTTAAAAAATTTGATACACATCACTGGTTTTTTTACAAAGGCATTTTCATGAAGCTCTATTTATATATATTCCTGTATTTTCTTTTTTTGCTTGTCAGAATCAGCTTACCATTTTAAAAAGCGTCATCATAAAGGGTGGAATGTGAAGATGAATGTGAAGCGTATCCAAATTTATAATTAAAAGCTGAAAACGTTTG
This sequence comes from Hanamia sp., assembly GCA_035475995.1. Classification (GTDB taxonomy): domain Bacteria; phylum Bacteroidota; class Bacteroidia; order Chitinophagales; family Chitinophagaceae; genus Ginsengibacter. Next base: position 270 of record DATILZ010000309.1, read on the forward strand.
TCTGATTATGATTTGTACATAAGCAATAATCGGAAAGGTTTTTGCTGGCAACTTCCATCATTTGATACCAATAAGTTCTATCTTTCATTTTCTAAAAAATAAAATTATGCGTCTCAAAAACCTGTCTTTGTTACCCGCTTTGCTGATATTGTTTTCCACAATCGGCTGCGGCCACAGCACCAATGATCATGTTGCATCATCAGGTAGCCAGTCAGATACCACTAAGCTGCCTCCGGTAGAAACGAAGTCGCCGAATAGTGATTACAAGCCGGCTTTTCCCGGTCAGACCAGGATTGCCGGCGTAAAAACAACTACGCCTTACACAGTAGAAAAAATAGCGGCAAACCTTGGAGCTCCGTTTGCGCTGGTTACCATGCCTGATGGCCGGTTAATGGTGACGCTGAAATCAGGTTATATGGAAATACATGATGCGGATGGCAAGCTCGTAAAGAAGATCACCGGTTTTCCTCCGGTAGTTTATAAAGGGCAGGGCGGCTTATTGGACGTTGCTTTTGACCCTGATTTTGCCAGCAACAAAATCATCTATTGGAGTTATTCTGAAAATTATCAAAACGGTAGTTTAACAACTGTTGCCAAAGGAAAATTAAACGAGGATGCCGGCAAGGTGGATAATGTTACTGTAATATTTCGGGCTACACCCGCAACAGATGGCAATTTGCAATTTGGTTCGCGTCTTGTGTTTGATAAAGATGGAAATCTTTTTGTGAGCATTGGTGATAAATCTTCACCTGAAAACAGGGTGCAGGCACAACAATTAAATTCTTACCTGGGCAAAATAGTAAAAATAACCAAAGACGGTAAACCTGCCGCCGGAGATCCGTTTCTGAATCAATCAGGTGCGTTGCCGGCCATTTATTCTTATGGCCATCGCAATCCGGAAGGCCTTGACATCGATCCTGCAACCGGAGAATTGTGGGAGTCTGAATTTGGCCCGCTGGGAGGTGATGAAATTAACCTGATACAACCGGGCAAAAATTATGGCTGGCCCGTCATCACTTACGGAAGGGAATACAGCGGCCAAAAAGTAGGCGAAGGAATTCAGCAGAAGGAAGGAATGGAGCAGCCCATCTATTATTGGGATCCGGTGATCTCGCCAAGTGGTATTTGTTTTTATAAAGGAGATGCGATACCAGAATGGAAAAACAACTTATTTATTGCCGCACTGAGCGGCCAGCACGTTGACAGGCTGGTAATCAAAAACAACAAAGTGACCGGGGAAGAACGATTGCTGGCGGATAAAGACAGCCGCTTCCGGGATGTAACCTATTTGGATAATAAGCTGTATGCAATTACTGATGGAGGGGATATTTACAGAATAAGTAAGAAGTAGGCGGAAGGCGGAAAGCCAAAGGCGGAATGCTAAAGGGGGAAGGAGGAAGTAGCAGCTTCCTATTCCGGATGGTAACCTTTATCCTTCACAATATCTTCGTTTTCATATATTTTATCCTCGCTTAGCTGCTCACTGCTAAAAACAGAATCGTGGATTATCCGTGCTTTTTGTGCCAGGTCTTTTGCTTTCTGCTGAAAAATTTTTGCGGCCTTATTTTCCCCGGATTCTTCAAATTCTTTTGCAATATGCTGAATCAGGATCGTTCCTTCTTCCATTGCGCGCATTGCCTGCCATAAAGTTTCTTCACTCGATTGCGTGATGCCTGCCAATAGCGCGCTTGCAGTAAATGCATGGCCGGTATGACACCGGAATCTGGTTAATTTTCCTTCTTTCAAACGTACCAATGCACCATGACATTCCGGGCAGGTTAACGGTGTAAATTCTCCTTTGTTCATAATTCCCAATTCAAAAGCATTATCACGGGTCGAGATGGTAACTTCCATCTTCAAAAGTTCTTTTTCTTCTTTTGAAATATAAGGCACCGGCGATGCTTTTTCATTTGTCAAAGTTTCCATCATCATGCCAATATTTGCTACCGGAAGAATGTAATCAACATCTACATATTGCAGGACGTTTAAGGGCATTTCCGGAAAGGCTGCCTCATCAGGCTGCTGTACCAAAGCCTTACCGCCAAAGCGTTTAATTGTCCATAATCCCGAAGCTCCGTCATCCAAAGCTCCGGTTAAAACAACGCCGATCACCCGGTTTTCATAAATATATGCCGCCGATCTGAATAAGGCGTCTATTGATGGACGGAAACGGTTTTCCTTCGGCCCTTTTTTTACCACTACTCTATCCTCTTCAATTAAAATGTGATGATCGGGCGGCGCAACATAAATATGCCTTTGCTCAATTTTCTCTCCATCTTTCGGATGCGAAACAGGAATGGAAGTAACCTTTCCTAAAATCTGTGGTAAAAAACTGCGGCTGTAAGGAGGTATATGAAGTACAATAAAAATGGACGCGTTTATTTTTTCAGGAAGATTTTTAACCAGGAGGGTTAAGGCTTCCACTCCACCGGCAGAGGCGCCAATTACGATAATATCCCTTTGTGCCATATTTTCGAAATAATTTTTATGTAAATCTTCCTTTTTCCTAACAGAAAAACCGGTCAGAAATTTTTAAAGGATAGAATTCTTGTAATTCCCGCAATTTTGCCGCCAAAACAGGAGCAATGCCCGAAGCCGGGATTAATGAGTTTCATCGAAACAAACTGAGCACGCAAATTCCTGATGTCGTTTCATTGAGGCGTTTAATTCCCATAATTATTATTTGTTTTGGCTTGTTTTTAATCTGATGAACTTTATTATTTCTTCAATATCCGGATTGTAATTATGTGTAGTATCTACCTGCAAAGTGGGTGCATCAATATTTACCGGTTTATAATTTTTCGTCAATGAGGCAAATTCTTCACCTGATAAACTTATTGATTTGTCTCCGTGATATTTTTCTCTATTCGGATCGTTTGAAAACCGGTTGGTGAATCTGGCTTTTATCAATTGAACGTTTGTTCTGCAAATAATAATTCTCACTTCTGCTTTATGCAGGAAGTTCAAAAGTTTTGGTCTCCATAATTTATCCTGGAAAGCAGCTTCAATAATTATGGATATTCCTTTTGAAATTAACAAGTCGGTTGCTTCAAAAAATGTCTCATTCACATGAACGTCAGTTGCTTTGTCTAAGTGATTGTGTGCAAGGTTTAACGTGTTTAAATAACCTTCTTTAAATTTATCTCTTGAAAGAACCGGGCAATTGATTTTGGCAGCTAAAATATGGGCTAAGGTAGTTTTTCCTGATGCCGGAGTTCCTGTTACTACAACTAATAATGGTTTATTCATGCTTTTGTTGTTCTCATCGTTTTCAGTATGCACATTGAATATATTTAATCGGGTTCCATAATTAATTATTTAAATCTGATCGTTGAATATTAATTGACCCTTTCGGCTAAAATTAATAAAACATACAACTTCCAATTGTAATAATAACGATTATTAAAAGGGTTGGGGGTAAATAAAATAACAATCCGCGTTATTTCTTCGTTTGTTGTTGCACAGCGTTACACGGAAGAACAGTGAATTCCGCAGAGTTGTTTGTGAGTTATTCGCTGGTGCAGTTCCCAGACCGAATTCTGTAAAAAAGCATGAACATCGATAAACAGAAGAAGGCGAACATCTCTATCTGCAATAAATTTTTTCTTCGCATTGCATTAAATTGCAGAAAAATAAAACGCTTCAGAAATTATGAAAGATTTGAAATACGTCGCTCTTGTCTTTTTTCTTTTAATGAGTGGCATTGCATTTTCGCAGACAAAGAAAGCAGAGGTTAAATCGGGAAATCCTATTTTTCCAGGATGGTATGCCGACCCTGAAGCCCACATTTATAATAATACTTATTGGGTTTATCCTACTTATTCTGATGATTATAAAGACGTCCCTTCTGGCAGAACTCCCCTTTCTGATTATCAAAAGGAAATACAAAAAAATACCATTACCCGGCAATATCTGAAACAAACATTTTTGGACGCTTTCTCATCTCCGGATTTGGTTAATTGGACAAAACATCCGCATATCCTCGACATCAAAAATGTAAAATGGGCGGCGTATGCAGTATGGGCACCAACAATCACCGAAAAGGACGGAAAATATTATTTGTTTTTCGGCGCCAATGATATCCAGAATGACCAGCAGCCGGGAGGAATGGGCATAGCAGTTTCTGATGATCCTGGTGGCCCTTTTGCAGATTACCTGGGCAAGCCGCTGATCAACCAGTTTTATAATGGAGCACAGCCCATTGACCCCGCAGTTTTTAAAGATACTGACGGTCAGTATTACCTCATTTATGGAGGATGGAAACATTGTAATATTGGCAAGCTCAATGCTGATTTTACCGGCTTTACTCCTCTTGAGGATGGAACTCTTTTCAAAGAGATCACACCGGAAAAATATGTTGAAGGACCTTTTATGTTTGTGCGAAATCATAAATATTATTTCATGTGGTCTGAGGGAGGCTGGACCGGCCCGGATTACAGCGTAGCTTATGCAGTTGGCGATTCTCCGTTCGGCCCTTTTAAAAGGGCGGGCAAAATCTTGCAACAGGATCCGGAAGTAGCAACCGGCGCTGGACATCATTCGGTCATCAATATCCCGGGAACCGATGACTGGTATATTGTTTATCACCGTCGTCCGCTAAATGAGACCAATGGCAATCACCGCGAAGTTTGTATAGACAGAATGTATTTTGATAAAGACGGAAATATTTTACCGGTGAAGATCACAAAAACGGGAGTAGATAAACGAGCACTTAAAAAATAGTGCGGCATTATTTTTTGTAAAAACCGAAATGGTGAAAGGTGCATTGTTCATCAGCAATAAAGTGTTCACCGCAATAAAACTGGAAAGCGAACAACGAAATTGCATTTCAATTACTGATAGCCATACATTGAAATATCAAATTCCAAAAGATCAAATCAACAAGGTATAATCAAGATGAAGCAAAATTTATTTTTTGACGGGATGGAATTAATTTTATATTGTTAGAAATTCTTTATCTAATTTTAGGTGAGCAATTGCGGCAGTTTGACTATATCTATAAAATTATTTTCAACAAATTATTTATGATATCAAAAAAAACAACAGCCATTTTTTTATTACTATTTGTCTTCATCATCTTTTTTTCTTTTTCATCCACAGCTCAAAATACCCAGATAAAAGGCTTTGCGGATTTTCTTACTGCTTATCAAAATGGAAAAGCTTCTTTCGGTTTTGATGAACAGGATCTTTTTATAACTTCTGAACTTACCGACCGCATTTCTTTCCTCGGAGAAAGTGTTTTTAAATTTACGCCCACTTCGCCCACAGATTTTTCTGTAAGTATTGAGCGGCTTATTATAAAATACAACATCGAGGGCAATAACAACCTGATTCTTGGAAAAATTCATTCACCTATAAATTACTGGAACAACACTTATCATCATGGCAGGGTTTTTTATCCGACAATCGAAAGGCCTTTGCTTTTTGCAGCAGAAATAATCCCCTTGCATACAACCGGTATTAGCATTCAGGGACACGACTTCGGAAACCTGCGATTTGGTTATGATGTAGTGATTGGTAACGGCCTTGGCTCAGCACCGGTTGAGGATAACGACAAGCGCAAATCAGTTACTGTAGCGGCTCACATAAAACCGCTGGATAAACTTTACCTTGGTGTTTCATGGTATAATGATGCGGTTTCAAAAGGCGCAACGGTAGAGAATAAAGTAATTGGCTGGAAAGTAAATCAAAATCTTTTTACCGGCTCCGTCGCCTATTTTGGTAATAAATTTGAACTGCTTACTGAAGGAACATTGGGCATTGATAAAACAGATACTACAGGTTCTAAAAACACACTGGCGGCTTATCTTTATACAGGATATAAAGTTACTGAAAAATTAATTCCTTACATTCGGCTGGACGATCTTCAATATCAAAACGGAGAAATTTATTTTACTAAAGACAATACCACTTCTGTTATCGCAGGCCTGCGGTACCAGATAAATTATCTTGCTGTTGTGAAGTTGGAATTTCAACATCAGCATGCAGAACTGGAAGGAAACACAAATAGTATCACGGCTCAATTTGCGGTAGGATTTTAATGATAAAAATGAAAAGAATCGAACGATATAAACGTTTTAATTTTACAAAATTCATTTTTGTAGCGCTGTTATTTTTTTCTGCTTTCACAGCTACATCACAGACTTCATCACTCACCGTTATCAGCAACCAGAAAGGCGCTCCTTCCACCTTAAACTTTTCCCAGTTGAAATCCATTTTTATGGGCGAACAACAACGCTGGCACGGTGGCACTAAAATCACGATTGCCCTGATGAAAACCAATACCCCTGCCGGAAAAAACACTTCTGAAACGATATATGGAATGAGTTCAGATGAATTGAATAAATTCTGGCTGGCATTGGTATTCCAGGGAAAAGCTTCTGCACCTAACTTTTTTAATTCTGCAAGTGAATTGGAAAATTTTGTTGCTGAAAATCCAGGTGCAATCGGCATTGTGGACGAGGTAGCGGCAAATGATCAGATTAAAAAAATAGAAGTTGAAGGAAAAAAATTATAGTGCTAACTGATGTGCTAATGTGATGATTAATAAAAATAATTCAATAATTTAATAATTTAATAATTAATTCGTGAAAGTTGGTGTAATTCGTGGCTAACCTGCTTTATAAAAATCACAAAAAATGTTCATCAATCTTAAAACAAAAATCTGGCTTACGATCCTCAGTATTGTTTTAATGTTCACATTTTTTACCTTGTATTATTTCCCTGCCCAACAACGAAAGCTTTTAATAAAAAACTACAGTGATGAAGTTCAAAACCTGGCAAATACCGTTGCTTTGGGAGTGAGAATTGCTATTACAGAGCAAAACTTTCAAGGCGTACAAACAGCGATGGAATTTGTAAAAGACGATCCGAGGTTAAAATTTGTGAGTATGCTTGAAAATGATACTACCTGGAATGATGCTCATAACAATTATAAAGTGAAGCTTTCTGTTTTTAAAACCTTTCCTGAAAATCAGCATCCGAAAGCAACGATTGAGTCATCAGACTCGCTGATCGTAAAACGTGCTCCTTTTGTTACTTCCGTACTGTCCGGTTCGGTGATGCTTGCTTTTACGACAAAAGAGATCGCAGAAAGCCAAAAAAAAATCCGCATCACTTCATTGGTAGTAAGCGGAATCGTTTTATTGATTGGTATTCTGATTGGATACCTGCTCTCCCGAAGCATTTCAGTGCCGGTACAGGCGTTGCGAAATGCAGCAAACAGGGTTGGAAAAGGCGATTTAACGCAGCGAATACAGAAGGTTGGAAAGGACGAAATCGGTGAACTAGCACGTGCTTTTAATAAAATGACACACGATCTTTCATTGACCAGGAAGGAGCTTGATGAATCGAATACTTCTCTGTTTGAAGCAAACAACAGTTTGAATAAAACTTTGAACGAATTGAAAGCTGCGCAGGTACAGTTAATACAATCAGAAAAATTAGCGTCGCTTGGCGAACTCACCGCTGGTATTGCTCATGAAATTCAAAATCCATTAAATTTTGTAAACAATTTTTCAGAAGTAAATGCTGAATTGATTGAAGACTTGAAGGCAGAACATTTAAAGCCAAAAGCAGAGAGAGATGAACAATTAGAAGATGAAATATTAAATGATATAAAAGCCAATGAAGAAAAAATTATTCATCATGGAAAACGTGCCGATGCTATCGTAAAAGGAATGTTGCAACATTCGCGCAGCAGCAGCGGGCAAAAAGAACCAACCGATATTAATGCCTTGGCAGATGAATACTTGCGATTAAGTTATCATGGTTTGCGGGCAAAGGATAAGACATTTAATGCAGAAATAAAAACTGATTTTGATGAATCAATTGGAAAAATCAATATCATTCCACAGGATATTGGAAGGGTGTTATTAAATCTTTTTAATAATGCGTTTTATGCAGTAAACGAACAAAAAAAGCAGAATCTTATTTCGTATCAACCAACTGTAACCGTAACTACAAAAAAATCTGACAATCATGTAATCATTACTGTTGGTGATAACGGTCCTGGTATTCCGCAAAATATTGTTGATAAAATCTTTCAGCCATTTTTCACTACAAAACCTACAGGAGAAGGAACCGGATTGGGTTTAAGTTTGAGCTATGATATAGTAAAAGCGCATGGAGGAACATTAAAAGTGGAAAGTATAGAAGGAGAAGGAACTTCATTTATCATTCAGATACCCTTATAAAATTTGGGCAAAATTGAAATTATAAGCATGTCTGATTTCATCATGAATAAGATATGTAACAAAATGCTTTGACATGGTTGCCAGCTATTTAAATATTTAGCAATCCTTTATTTTAGAAATTCCTTAAAAAAAAATAATCTTTTTTGTTTGTTTATTGAATCAAACTGTCTTAAAACTGTAAGTTTTTTAACAAGAAGAAATTTTAAATGAACTTCTGAAAAGTTATTACATCTTTGTATTAAGTTTTTCAAAAGTAGTGCGTTTTCAATTGCGTAATATTCAACTGAACTTTTGAAAAGTCATCACATCTTTTTCGGTCTCATCCATATCCTGTAAGGAAAACTGCAAATCGCGACCGGCCCTCAGTTTTTAAAATACCCATCTAAATATATGGATAAACAAGAACAACTGCTTTTTGAAAAAAATTCTTTTTTAGAAAAAGAACTGGCTGGAAAAACCCGTGAACTGGAAATCGAAGCATCGCTGGAACGGGTTCGTGAAAAGGCAATAGCCATGCGTGCTTCAGAAGAACTGAACGGTTTGATTGGAACTGTTTTTACTGAACTGACAAAACTGGACCTGGTACTTACACGAAGCGTAATCATGATTTATGATGCTTCGCGAAACGGCTTTCACTGGTGGATGGCCAATTCAGAAACACCATCAGTACCAGTGAATTTTTTTGTAAAAAATGCCAATCTTCCTTTTTTCAATGCCTACATTAAAGGATGGAAGGAGCGAACAATGAAGTGGACTTTTGAGCTGGAAGGAACAGATAAAATACGGGTGGATGATTTTTTATTTACAGAAACAGAACTGTCTGTTTTGCCTGATTTTGTAATTGCAGGCATGAAAGAACCTGATCGTGTATTCTTTTCAGCATCATTTAACAACTTTGGCTGTTTGAGATTGACCAGCCTGGAACCCTTACCAGAGGAACATTTTGATATATTGCTCCGCTTCGCAAAAGTTTTTGATCTCACTTATACCCGTTTTAACGATCTTAAAAAAGCAGAAGCACAGGCAAGAGAATCGCAAATTGAATTAGCACTGGAAAGAGTCCGTGCAAAAACTATGGCTATGCAAAAGCCATCGGAATTTGTTGATGTTATTAACATAATTGGCGAGCAATTCATACATCTTGGTTTTGATTTTAACTGGGTTAATTTCAGTGCCACCGGACATGATACTTCAAATGCTATTGACATCTGGGATTTCTTTGTTATTGGTGAATACCGGGGAGCGAAAAGAATAACCATTCCCATTTTTGATCATCCTGTTTTTACAAAGGCTGCTGAAAGTGTTTCTGATTATTATAAAACCGGTCAGGAATTTTCTGTAGTGGTACTGAATAAAAAAGATAAAGACACTTTCCTCGATCATCTTTTTACTACTACTGCCTTCAAAGACTTTCCCGATGAATTTAAAATAGCTCAATATAACGGGGAAGGCTATCTTACTTCTAATGTGGTATTAAAAGACAGCTGGCTTTCCATCGGTAAATATGACACGAAGCCCTTCACTGATGAGCAAAATGCTATTTTAAAAAGATTCGCAAACGCATTTGGACAAGCTTATACCCGTTTTCTTGATTTACAAAAAGCAGAAGCGCAGGCCAGAGAAGCACAGATAGAATTGGGATTGGAAAGAGTAAGGGCGAGAGCTATGGCTATGCACAGTTCAGTAGAGTTGAAGGAAGTGGTGAAGACGTTATTTGAAGAGCTCACGCATCTTGACGTAAATGTTCAGGCTTGTTTGATCGCCACTTTCGATGCAGCCACTTTCGATCAAAGAAGCTGGATGATTCATCTCAAAACAAATGAACCATATGCTCTTCTGATACCACATAACGAACAGCCCTTTTATCACGAGATGCTTAAAGCATGGAAGGAAAGAAACGTCAACTGGGCTTACATCCTGGAAGGTGAAACAAAAATTAAGTGGGAAGACTTCCTCTTTGCTGATACAGACTTCAGACTTCTTCCGCAGGCGGTTAAAAAGGAAATGCAGAAACGTGAAAAAGTATTTTTTGCTGCCTCTTACTATACTTACGGAGCCATACAGGCATCTAGTCCTGCACCATTTTCCAAACAAAGTATTGATATATTACAACGCTTCAGTAAGGTATTTGATTCGTGTTATACCCGTTTTCTCGACCTTCAAAAAGCAGAAGCGCAGGCAAGAGAAGCGCAGATAGAATTAGGATTGGAAAGAGTTCGTGCAAGGGCTATGGCTATGCAAAAATCAGATGAGTTAAAAGAATTGATAGGTACTGTATTCACTGAATTAACCAAACTAGATTTAGTGCTTACCCGTTGCGTTATCATGATCTATGATACTAACAACTTAGGAATAACGTGGTGGATGGCCAATTCTGAAGATCCATCAAACCCGGCCGGCTTATTTGTAAAATATCATCAGCTTCCGCCTCACCTCGCTTATATCAGAGCATGGAAGGAAAGAGATTTGAAATGGCAATATATCCTGGAAGGAAAAATAAAAAAAGAATGGGATAATTTTCTTTTTTCAGAAACGGAACTTTCACTCTTACCCGATTTTGTAATTGCAGGCATGAAAGCACCTGACAAGGTTTATCTAAATGCCTCATTTAATAGTTTCGGCAACCTGACATTAGCAAGCCTTGAACCGTTATCAAATGAACATTTTGATATATTGCTTCGCTTTGCAAAAGTGTTTGATTTAACCTATACGCGTTTTAACGATTTGCAAAAAGCAGAAGCACAAGCAAGAGAAGCGCAAATAGAAACATCATTAGAAAGAGTACGTAGTAAAACAATGGCAATGCATAATAGTGCCGATGTTGGTGAAACAGTTGCTGCATTATTTGATGAATTAAAAAAACTTGGCATTGAAACAATACGTTGCGGCATTGGTATTATGCAGAATGCAAAGACCATGGAAGTATGGACCGCTAAGCCAAATGAAAATAATAAAATTGATTTAATTATAGGGCATCTTGATATGAACTTGCATCCGCTGCT
>DATILZ010000310.1:0-3539 GCA_035475995.1 Hanamia sp.
TTTCCCAAGTCGCAATATCTTTCCGCATTTTGGCTTGCTGGCGGTAACCATCGCTCGTTTGATGCGCATAACTGAAGCTGTTTTTATGATCAGCATTCCCTGCTTTTACATTCACATTAATGCTGTTGGTATTAAAGCTACCGGTCGTATAATCAAACGTAATTCCTTGTTTCCAATCAGTAGGCAAAGTATGAATCAGCATAGCGCCACCAATGCCAGCTCCATATAAACTACTTGTTGGCCCTTTAATTATTTCAATGGAATTAAAATTATAAAAGCTCAGTTGGTTTAAATAAGTATTACCGCTTGGGTCAGTAAGCGGTATATCATTCAGATAAATCTTAACATCACGGACACCAAATGGAGAACGCAAAGAACTACCACGAATATTAAGACGGTAACTACCTGGTGACCGCTCTTCCATACTTACTCCCGGAATAATATTTAAAGCAGGCAATATGCTCATATTGCTGAACCGGTTTAATTGTGCCTGGGTGGTAACGCTTACGGGAGCTGCTACATCAATCAACCTTCGGTTTTGTTCATATGCTTTAACGATTACGTTTTCCAGGGTTTTAATAGAATCGGAATCATTTATTGTTTGAGCAGAAGCCGAACTTACCAGAAATAAAAAAAAGACAACAATAATTTTCACTTCAAAAAAATTAATTAAGCAACAAAAGTACTCCCAAAACATTGGGCTTCCCTTTAATAAAACTCCTGTCAATTACTTTTTAAGAAAATTCTTTTGTGATCCTGCTACTTTTGGCAACATTTGTGTTGAACTTAGGGAAATGAAAAATAAAAAATAAAAAAAGTGATTGATCCAAAAACAGTTTCGAATATTTTAAACGAATTAGGCGAAGACCGCGAAGATTATTTTAATGCCATTGCTCCTCCCATCATGCAGACAAGCAATTTTGCTTTTAAGAAAGTTGATGATTTCCGCGATGCATTAGAAAATGAATCATCCCGATACCTTTACAGTCGTGGTTTAAATCCCACTGTGCAGATCTTATCTCAAAAGCTTGCTGCGCTTGATTGTGCGGAAGATTGCCTTGTTTTTAACAGTGGCGCAGCGGCGATTTTTACGGCTGTATTTGCCAATATAAAAAGTGGCGATCACATTATTTCTGTAGAAAAGCCTTACACGTGGGCAGAAAAAATGTTCAACAATGTTTTGCCAAGATTTAATGTCGCCACTACTTATGTGGATGGAAGAAATATTGAAAATTTTGAAAACGCCATTCAGCCAAATACCACACTTATTTATCTCGAATCGCCCAATAGCTGGACTTTTTATTTACAGGATTTGGCTGCAGTAGGTAAATTAGCAAGATCAAAAAAAATAATTACGATATGCGACAACAGCTATTGTACACCATTGTATCAAAGGCCAATCCAACTCGGTATTGATCTTACACTGCAAAGCGCTACAAAATATATTAACGGCCACAGCGATGTTGTTGCAGGAGTTTTAAGCGGCACAAAAGCCATGGTAAAAAAAATCTTTAGCAGCGAATATATGAACATGGGAATTGGCACCACACCCTTCAATGCATGGCTGCTGATACGTGGATTAAGAACGCTGCAGGTAAGGCTTACACGCATTTCTGAAACAACACGAATCATTGTAAACTATTTAAAAAGTCATGAAGAAGTGGAAGATCTTACTTTTCCTTTCGACAAGGATTTTCCGCAATATGATCTTGCAAAAAAACAAATGGATGGCGCCTGCGGATTATTTTCTTTTTACATAAAAACAGATTCAATAAAAGAAATAGAAAACTTTTGTGAAAGCCTTCAACACATCATCATGGCTGTGAGCTGGGGTGGTTATGAATCTTTGATTATGCCCAATTGTGCTTCTGTAAAAGAAGAAGATTTTGATGCAAACATTAAAGATCAAAGGAAAATGAGAATGTATGTGGGTCTGGAAGATCCGCAATATATTATAGAGGATTTGGAAAGAGGGTTTAGGGGAATGAAATAATTTTTAAAATTAATGCCTTAAACATAAGAAAAATCGGGGAATCATTTTATAAGCCCTTATGATAATGGCATTCCCAAAGCGTAAGTGGCATTTTGAAACAGCAGGTGACACTTAACCAAGTGTTTAAAAACCATACAGCAGCCGAAACAGCGTCTGCAAAGAAATAGATGCATATAACTGTTTAAAGCCATACATCAGCATCAGAAAGCTTACACTATAAAAAGCTCATTTAACAAAACAACCTTTATTTAAAAATGGAAATAAAAAATCGAAGCCGTAAAGTTTATTAGGCATTATTCCAAAGACTGTAAAGCTCATCCAGTATTATCATCTAAGCTGTAAAGTTTTTTCAGTATAAGACACTATCTTTCGGGGCCTATTCTTTCTGCACCTCTTCGATACCTCTTCGATACTTCTTCGATACCGCTTCGATTTATGTATCGAAGAAGATACGACACAATTCTGTAGAGATGGTGTCATTAATTACAAGGAAGTAGCTTCCAATGATGAAGTAATTAAGACAATAATAGCAGATACGACCTTTACGGTTTAATCGGCTCATTCAGTAGTTCTTTTGGTGCAGTAAAGGACTCAATAAAGGGTTCTTTTTCTTTAAATATCGCGTTTTAGAATTTAAGGAAAGGTCCTCTTAACATTGTGGGCAACAAGTTCCGGTTAGTTGTTGGAGTAATTTTTGAATTTAAGGGCGGATAAATTAACAGTTGGGAACGCCTTCAGAATAACTTAAGTCAAAAACAGGGAATCATCGACTTTCAAAATAAAATCTTTCGGTTAACCGAAGATTTATTTTAAAGCTTATTATCTTCGGCATTATTTTTATTTACCACTTATCCATCTCCTAACAGACGAAACCTTCAAATCATTATTTTTGTTTTATGTGTATAAAAATCAAGCTACTGGCCTTTTTTATTTTCTCATCTGCAATTGGATTTTCCCAAAAAAAATGGACATTGATGGAATGCGTGCGATATGCAATGGAAAATAATATTTCTGTAAAACAATCTGCGCTTCAATCTGATCTTTCATCCATTACTTATAAAGAAAGTAAGCTTTCGCAAATACCAAATTTGAATCTTACAAATAGTGACGGGCTTAGTTATGGTAAATCTAAAAATCCTTCAACAGGCATTTTAGAAAACCAAAACTATTTTTCAGTGAATTTAAACCTGCAGACCAGCGTTCAGATTTTCAACTGGTTTTCAAAAAAGAATACCATACTTGCCAATCAATGGTCGGTAATGGCAGCAAATGCAGCAACCGATAAATTGAAAAATGATCTTGCTTTAACGGTGGCAAATTCTTATCTCCAGATCTTGCTCGCCCGCGAACAGCAACAAATTGCCACCGTACAGGTACAGCAATCACGTGCACAATTGGACCTGGTAAACAAACAGGTAAATGCCGGATCACTGGCTGAATTCAATGCAACAGAATTGGAATCGCAATTGGCAAATGATACGGCAAATTTAATCACTGCAGCAGGAAATGTAACACAGGCAAAATATGTTTTGAAAGCATACCTGAA
>DATILZ010000311.1:0-5637 GCA_035475995.1 Hanamia sp.
GAGTTAATAATTGAATCAACTGAAGATGAATTTTTGATAAAGATGCAAGTACCTCTTCAGCCCGGCGATACAAAAAATATCGAGGGATTAAATATAAAACCAGCTTTAGCATTTTCTCAAAACACTTCTTATGCATAACACGAAAAAGATAATTTGCCTCTTAGTGGATGATGAGCCGCCGGCGTTGGATGTATTAAAAGAATATATCGCTTCAGTTTCATCATTAGAACTGGCCGGAACCTGTAATGATGCGGTAGAAGCATTGAATGTGCTGCGCGAACAAGATATTGACCTTTTATTTTTGGATATACAAATGCCACATCTGTTGGGAACTGATTTAATCAGAACGCTGAAAAAACCACCAAAAGTTATATTCACAACGGCTTACAGAAAATTCGCGATAGAAGGATTTGAATTGGATGCGGTGGATTATTTATTGAAACCAATTTCGTTTGAAAGGTTTTTGAAAGCGGTAAATAAGGTAATGGAAACGAGCGTGAAATTGATTGGTAACAATGACACTAATTCTGACCAACAAAATAATTCAAATGATGCATTTATCAATCTGCGGGCAGACAGAAAGAATCTTAAAATTCCGCTCAATGATATTTTATACATTGAAAGCCTGAAAGACTATATTAAAGTAGTTACCAAAACAAAAAATATTGTAACCAAACAATCCATTTCTTCTTTGGAAGAAGCATTGCCCAAAAATAATTTTGTAAGAATTCACCGCTCTTTTATTGTAGCAATCAATAAAATTGAATCTTTTACAAACGATGCGATCGAAATCAACAGGCAGGAATTACCCATCAGCCGTATGTATCGGCATGAAGTTGAAAAAGTTTTGAATGTTTGAATAAACTACCCGTTGTGTAGTAGAGTAATGGAAGTCGTTACTTTTATCCGGTGATTTACAATCGTAACCTGAAATTAAACTTTAAGGAGAGAGATTAAAAAAAATGTTTCGTCTATTAGAAATCCAGGATTGAAATTGAAAGACTATAAGCCATAGAAACATTAAGGCAACCCTGTTTTTTTATTTAATTGCTACCTGAAGAGCATAAAATGAAGATGATCATTATCGAATGCTTTGCACTAAAATGAAGGCCATACATATAAGGCCTTTTCCTTTTCAAGGGCTTTTACATTTTTTGGAATTTTACATTGCTGGTAAACAGCAGCATCGGCAATTTCAAGAGCTTTCAATTGCTCCACAAGCTCTTCGGCAAGTTTACTTTTTACAAAATATTCAAGTACGAAACAGTATTTGCAATTCTGGTAATAGGGTTCATAAATATTTAATTGGCCTTGCCGGGATAAATCTTTGCAGAGTCTCAGGTCAGTTGCCGGATCAGTTATAAAGGCAAAAACCTTTCTTTGATCAGGGCCGGTATCCGAGAGCCGCTCCGCCTGTAAAACCGAATATCCGCCCGCCATTTCCGACCTGATAGATTCCTGGGGGATGCGGGAGGAACGTTTTTCTTTGGCGAAAACAAATTGGACTTTTTCAGCAGCAAAGCGGTGCTGGGCAATATACCTGAAGGCACCATTGCGATCGGATTGTTGAAGGGTAACATCGGCATCGCTATTTGATGACCTCGTATATTCTTTCCAGCGTTTCACGAATGGTTCAGCGGGAAGGATTGTATCAAATAAGATAAATTGCACTTTTGTATTTAGTGTCATCGTTACAAGATAAGCTTTATAACCGGTTTCAGCGGTATAATATTGATCAGGTGATAAATCACACTTCTTAATTTCCTGCGTGAAAAGGTAATTTCAGACACATTAATTTCACTGGTAATAATCGCATCAGAGGTACCAATATTGTCGCTCAGGATAAGACGAACATGTTCCAGAATATTTTCAAAACTTAAGAGTTCTTCTTCCTCTTTATATTTATGTTTCTCCTTTCGTACTTCAGTTAGATCTTCAATGAGATTATGCATTTTCGTCAAAGCATTGTCAACAATTTTTAAAAGAGATTTGAATTGCTTTTCATTTTCCGGAGATACTTCTTTAAACAAACCGATTGCCATTACCAGATTAGCCAGCGGGTTTTTTATGTCGTGAGAAATCGTATCTAACAAAATTTCGTGGTCAGCTATTAATTTTTCCTGCTCTTTCAGATCTTTTATCCGCATCGTGATTTCAACAAAAGTGATGATAACACCATCCGGTTTTTTATCTCTTATTTTTATGTAAGGAATAATGTTCATTTGGTACCAGCGCCGGTCAGTAGTTTGAATTTCCTTTTCAGGAATTTCATTGCTCTTCATTACTTCCTGAATATTATCTACAATTGAAGGGAAACGAAATTTATCTTTTAAATTTTCTATAGATTGGCCTGTATCACCTGCCGCCAAACTAAACTGTTTCATTGCGGGAGGCGTGAATTTCCTTAATCTCAATTCTCCATCTACAAACAATTGGGGAATGATTGTATTTCTGAAATAATTTTCCAATTCATCATTGTGTTCAATAAGATCCTGGATCTGCTCATTTTTATCAGGCATTTTGTACAATGTTAAAAGTACAGTTCAGGAAAATCACAGAAGATTAATCAATTTTGTGGTTTTATATTTAATTTGAGATTGTCCTGCCGCCGCTTTGGTTTGCTGGCACAGGAATCAATTTTTTTAAATTTAAATCAGGATTGTTAATCCGGTTATGCAAATCCCCCAACTCCCGGTTGCTGTCTGCATCAACCGGTTCAGCAAGTATGGTTCGTGGACACCAACATGGCAGCAGTTCAAGTATTTAAAAAGCCGGTGTAACAAATTCATTTGAATTATACATTTTACACGTAATTTGTGTAAAGCTATTTCAGGACAAGACAAGATTTTGGCAGGAAGGATTGGTTCATGGATACACGAACCTTCGGAGAGATTATAAGTAAAACCCGGTACTATTTTTTAAATCTTTTACAATGAATTCAGATTCTTTAAACAGACGGGATGTAATGAGTCTTCTGGCAATAACTATGGCCGGTACCGTTTTGTTACCGGATATGACACTAGCAACTAAACCTAAAATAAAACGCAAGGCTGTGTTTATTCGAGCTGGAGAAGGAAAGAAAGCCAAAATGGGAGATAATGATATTATTTTTAAATTGGACAAATCCCAGACATCAGGAAATTTAGGAAGCTCTGAGATTACACTTAAGTCCGGTTATTTGGGTTCAATTCCTCATTTTCATAAAACATTTGATGAGGTATGCATTGTATTAGAGGGAACAGTTACAATTAAAGTGGTTGATGAGATATATACTGTTGGCGCCGGTGGCTGGCATTTAAGGCCAAGGGAAAGTGTTCACTGCTTTTGGAATAGTGGTACTGTTGACGCCAGATTTATAGAATTATATATTCCTGCAGGTCATGAACAATTTATGCAGGAGTTAACCAACCTGTTTATAAATGGTAAAATACCTACACACCAACAAGTGACTCAATTAGGAGAAAGGTTTGACACGCACTTCCAATGGGACCAACTTCCAGAAGTATTGAATAAATATAAGGTACATCTTTAAACGGGAAGGCTACGCTCCCCTTTTGATGGAAGATGGCGAGTTCGGTTGTTAGCCTCAATTTGCCGCATGGATCTCGTTTTTATATTGGAGCAAGGTTAGGTTGTGCTGTAATCAAAAAACATACTGTGAATTGTGAACAATAAAAATAAAACGGCTTAAAAAAACAGAAACAGAAGCTTTCGACGTCAAGGGATAATTCTTTTGGAAAGGAACAGGATCAACAAAAGAGATGGTTTATACTTTTTCAAATACAAGCCTGAAATGATCCATTGTTTCGTTTTCAAAACAAATTTTATTGGGGCTTATTTTGAACACTTCCACCAGGTGGCGAAACTCTTTATCATAAAGATATTTGGGCAGCAGCGAGGCGTATAAATAATATTTTTTCAAATTAAATTTCCGGAATTTCTTTCTCCATCTTTTAATAGTTTCGATATAATCATACCTGCCGCTGCTTTTGGAAATTAATTTAAAATACGGGGCTGCGTTCCGGATCACCTGCTCATTACCATAAGGCAGCCACGAGCCCGGAAATTGCTTAACCATTAAGGCCATCGCATAAGAAGGAGAATTTTTATCTGCATCCACGCTTACTTCCTCCAGCGGCATCATGTTTTTATCAAAAACCATTGTCTGCATATAAAATCTTCCGCCAGTTGGTAACAGATCATTAAGCCCTTTAAAAAAGTTATGATACACTTCATCCTGTTTGCCAGCTTTATATTCTTCTATAGAACAAAAGTGCTCCATGCCTCCGATACAAGTTACTGCATCAAAGGTTCCGAAGGTCCCAGGTTTGATATAGCGGCAATCCATCACATGAACATCCAGTCCGTTTTTTACACATGCAGCAGCCTGCCCCGTAGATAAAGTAACGCCGCAACCATTAGCCCCCCGGCCTTTGATAAATTGAAGAAAGGGTCCCCAACCGCAGCCCATATCAAGCACCCTTGTATTATTTTTTATGTCAAGGCTTTCAGCAATAAATGTGTGTTTCTTTTTTTGCGCTTCTTCAAGTGTTAATGAAAAATCTGCGTTAAACATAGCGCCGCTATAATCGCCCGTTTCTCCAACACTTAACCTGAATATTTCATCAATAGTAGTATAAGTGTAGTCGAGATCATTTTTGGTAGCCATTTTAAATTTTTTACTTTCTACAATGTACGCAGATTATTGCTTTCGTTATCACAAATTACAAAATCGTTTTTGCAAGGCTTTCTTAATAGCCCACCCGGCGGTCCGTGTCCACGAACCGGTTCAGGAGTTATGCTTAAACGAAAAACTTTGATTAAAAACCTGCAACGCTTTTATTTTCTCAAACCTGCTTTCTGCTAACGCCCCAATAATGTTTATATCGTACAATTTTTATTAACCTACCTTGTCCTTTTTAATATCATTCGATGTCATTAACAGTATCCCGCACTAACATAAGGCTTAACCCTGATTACAAGAAAGTAATTGCCAGGTTTTTAAATACAGGTGACGAACGTTCATTGCTGATCATACAAAACGTATTACAGTTGAAACATTGTGAAGCAGAAGCGTTGCTAACCGATATTTTAATTGATTTTGCCGGCAGGTATAAAAACAGCAGTGCGATATTTCTTAAACATTTTAATTTAATAAAATATTTGCTTAGCCGTGATGAGCTTGAGACTTTAACCGAAGAAAGAAAATTGTTATTAGGCGCTTATTTTACCATGGAATATTCCATTGAAGCCGCTGCGCTTTTTAATCCTTCTATCGTTGCCGATCCGGATCAGGGCGGTGTAGCTGCAGGACATAAAAAAGTAATTGTCAGTTTCAGGGCTACAGGAGAAAGCCATATATCCTCAATGGTGTTCAGGCGGGGAGTATTGGATGAAAACGCAATGATCAGCCTGGAGCCGCCTGGTAAATTTTTAAGTCAGGGCGAGGTTAGCCAGGCGGATAAAGATAACAAAATGACTTTTCGCACATTACTGGATAAAATGGAATTGCCGCCTAAAGTGAGTTCTTCCATCCTGAACCAGCTTAAAGATCTTTTTTCTTATAAAGAAATAGAAGTGGTTTTAAAAAATGCATTATCCGCTATTAAATTACCGTCGAAACAGAAAAAAATAAAG
>DATILZ010000312.1:0-1740 GCA_035475995.1 Hanamia sp.
GCTCCATAGTATAGCTGTACCAACCTCCATTAAAACTATTTGTTTCAATATCGCCTTCTCCTGTAATAAACGCACTTGGAATTCCTTTTTTTATGGATTCGATTGTTTTTTCTTTATAAACATCGAGACTTAAGTTTTGCATGTTTTCTGTAATCACGTTCACGTTCGTGTTTGGATCATTTTCTGAGACAGGGGCATGTAAAGTATAATAATTGATACCCGCATATGTCCAATGTGCAGTCGTCCAACCTTTAGGAATGTACAGACTATAATTTTCCGTTCCAACATTCATATTTTTATTTGTAGGTGCTGGTACGCTCCCCAATACTTCTTTTGCTGCTTTAAGATAATTACTTCCGCTTTTGGCCTTACACGAAACTACAGTGGTTAACATATGGATGGATATATAGAATAGCGCCCTTTCATAAATTGTTTCAATAAATATAACTTGATGGTGCAATTCTTTTTATATTTTTCACTTCACCACATACAATAAGTACTTCTCCTTAAAATATTCTTCGTCAAACAAACTGTTTATCTCCACCATCTTTGGTTTTATACGGCTTTCAGAAATCTCCTGCGCCAAATCGCCACCTTTTAAACAAATCAAGCTGGATTTGTAAATGCTTTTGTCTTTTTCAAATTGAGTGTTCTTTAATAGCGGTTTACTCCATGTCCATAAATCCTTCAAAGGAGCCACGGCACGGCTAACGGCAAAATCAAATTTTCTGTTCCTGATTTCTTCTGCCCGAATGTGTTGCGTACTAACATTCGTTAACCCGATTGCATCTTTAACCGCTTCAATAATTTTTAATTTTTTGTTGATGCTGTCAACCAAATGAAATTTTACTTCAGGGAAAAATATGGCAAGAGGCACTCCGGGAAAACCGCCTCCTGTTCCAATGTCAATGATGTCAGCCCCGGCTGGAAAATCAAAGACAGCTGCAATGCTCAACGAATGCAAAACGTGTTTTTCATACAAACTGTCAATATCTTTTCTGGAGATGACGTTAATCTTTGCATTCCATTCTTTGTACAATGCATCAAGCGCTTTGAATTGTTCAATTTGTTTTGCAGTAAAATCAGAAAAATACCGAAGGAGGATTTCGACGCCCTGTCCTCCGTCGCCGGACGGAGAACCTGGATTTGAAGTGTCATTGTTTAATTCTTTTTGCATTTTGATTGAAGATGCAAAAAAACAAATTATTTCTGAGTTGACTTTTTGTAATGAATTTTAATAAGTGATGATAAGAATTTAATGTACATAACACTCCTGTACCTTCAGCATTCTATTCAACTTTTTTTACCGCGGAGAACCCAAAATATTGCAAGAGATCACAAAGTATCTCTGTATTCTTCGTGGGCTGTTTCCTTTGTGTACTTTGTGGTTCATCCCTGCTCAATAAAGTTCAGAATCCCGATAGCTATCGGGACAGTGACTGACACAACGAACGATGATATAGTAATTTGATGTCTACATCATCATCAACTTTATATTAAAGAATCAATCGAATAAAAAATGTCCCTTCCACCTAAGTTCTCCGCCATAGGCGGAGGAAAGGGGGCCTTAATTCCAAGTCTTTTTAGGCTTCTTCCACAAAGCGGGCGCAAAAATGATGTAATAAAGAAACATCCAGAAATCCCACAAGAAAAACCATTTGAAAAGATCTGCTTCATCCAGTTTTTTCATCGCTTTTTTCCAAATAACTGCCTGTGTTACCAGGCGAATTACAAAAGGAA
>DATILZ010000313.1:0-2775 GCA_035475995.1 Hanamia sp.
TTTAAAAAACCCTTTTAAAGTGGTTGACCGTTGAACAGCAAGATTATTATGATCGGGTGTTAGCGACAACTGAAGATTTTCTATATGTGCATTTTGATCAGAAGTACTCGCCTTTATAGCCTGCCCATTATCCGCTTTTGGCTTTGACCTGGGATTGTAAACAAAAGTTCTTACATCTGTCAAACCTTCAATATCGGATGGTGTGGTAAGTGGCAGATCATATACAGATTGAAAAGAAAAAAACTTTTGGGAACCAGGAAGAAATGTGGTCAAAAGAAGATCCTCTTTGCTGAGGATTTCCTTTAGACGGAATCCTATACGGTCCGTGCTTATTAACACTCCGGGATCAAGTCCTGCTGATTTAAAAGTGGCATAAATTGGAAAAGCAATATGATTAAAACCATAATTCCCTATATGGATCGTTTTGGAAAGCTGGTTAATATCGAAGCCTAACAATTTAGTAAATCTGATGGTATAAAAGAGCCATATCGCTTTTTCTTCATCATTCAAATCTTTATAATTCACGTTCGATTGTTTCGCCAGTCTTTTCGCTTCGTTTTCAATATGGCGGTATTCTTTCTTATCATCTTTAGCAATTAAAAGCCCGTAAGTGGCGCTGGAAAGTTCCTGAACTTTTCCATCAATAAAATCGGCAGGATCGGAATCCTTTGAAATTGCACCGGGTTTTATTCTATCATGAAAATAATTTCCCCCTCCTGCGCCCAGGGAAATGTTCATCCGGATAAAAGGCAATTGCCGCGGCGCTGCTACCCAAAGCGATGTTTCAAAAGGAGGAATGTTGGTTTTTACCACATCTGCAATAATATCATCGTCATCATTTTTACTCACTTTCATATCCGGGGCACCATTGTAGCTGCGGTATTGGATACCGTACTTCTTTCCCAATTGCGCATGAAAAGAAAGATTCAAAACCGGTGCATCCGAAAAAAGGATCACCTGGTAGGCTTTTATGGAGTTATCGTTTGTTAATGATTTTGCTGTAGCAATAAAATAATCGAGAATATCTCCCGGCTCCAGGTTCGGAATAGCCACTTTTGCTTTCTTTTCCAAAGATTCATCTTGTGTCAGAACAATATCGTCGGCATCGATTTCTTCAATCTTTCCATCCGGCTTTATTACCCTTGCTCCTAAATAAGAGGTAGATTTCTCTGGGTGAAAAAAACCGCTTTCTTTTTCAAATTGAGTAAAACTTAATTGTGAATATTCATCAACAGCGGTTTTATCATTTAGTTTCACCATCTCACGAACCACCTCTGTTAGTTTTTGTTCTTTATTCGTTCCAAAACTCAATCCGTAATAAGCTATTTTTGTTTTGCTTTCTGCCGTTAACTCGGTACGTGAGGCAATGATCACTTTGGATGCTTTACTGTATTCTGCGGGAATATTTCTTACATTAAACTGTGGCATATTCCATGCCCATACCTCTTTGCGAATGTCTTCAGATTGCTTGCGGTATTTGGCTGCATCTTTCGTTTGTGCCTGTACGTTAGTAACTGCTGCAAACAGAAGGGCTGCCGCATAGATAAAATTATATTTCATTGAGTTTAGTTTTGTGTAAATACAATTTGTTGGTTATAAAAATCGGTAAGCTGATTTATATCGTTGTTCCAACTTGAAAAATTTTCAGGCTGCAAACCAGTGTTGTTGATGGTAATTTCATTTTTATAAATCAATTTATGACCATCTGTACTGTAGGACGCCAAAAAATGGTAACCGGTTTTTTTTATAGAGATACTTTTGGGCAAAGTGGTTATGGTTTTGCCCGGTGGAATGGTGATCTCAGTCTCAAAAATTTTGTCATCTTTATAGTCGAACCAGTAAGGCAGTTTTCTTTTTAAAGTATCAATTTTTGCACTTCCAAAATTTCGCCTGTTGTCAACAGCGACATAAGTATCCTTATCGAATACTGAAAGTACGTCTTTCCAAACCACATCATATTCTACTTTCAGATCCGCATTATAGTTGGAAAGATTATCAATTTTTAAATTACTGATTTCAAATTTTGAGTTTCCTTCTGAAAGAAATTGCTTCAGGGCCTCTTCCTGTTTTTGGCCTTTTATATTATTAAGCCCCGCCAGCATCCATTCTTTATTTTCACCTTTCCATACCTGCACCACATGGCCTTTAAGATTATTACCATCTACAACGAGTTTCCGGTATTCAGTCGAAGTATTCTGAGTGGCATTCTCTACCGGCACTCTTTCTAATAAAAAACTTTCACCATTTTCTATTAAGGTCTGGCGGCCTTGTATTCTTTCTGCTATTTCTCCAAAGCCTATATATTTTTCCGTAGCATCCAGGTAAACAGGTTTTCCATTTTTCATCCAGGCGCAAATCATATGATTGTCAACAGCAAGGCAAGGGGTGCTGTAATCGTAGGCGATATGTTTGGTTCCAATCCAGCATCTTCTTGCGTCCAGGTTTATGGAACGCAGCATTTCTGTTAGTAAATTGGCCATACCTTTGCAATCACCATATTTTTTTCTTAAAACTTCCTGCGCCTTTTCCGGCTTAAAACCTGCTATTCCGTTTTCAAAAGCAATATACCGGATATTATCCTGCACCCACTGGAAGATGGCCTTCACTTTTTGCTCGTCTGTTACGGCGCCTTTGATGATCTCTTCCGTCCTTGTTTTTACAAGGGTATTGTCGTCACCAATTTGCTGAACGAGGCTTCTATACCAGGCATACTGGTCACTTACTGTATTAAAATAATTATATTTTACGTCTTCCGGTTTTGCGGATTTACACAGG
>DATILZ010000314.1:0-2849 GCA_035475995.1 Hanamia sp.
TGGTTATTATGAAGATGGAAAATTAATTTACCAGGGCCATGCAGGCGGCGGCTTTAAAGGAAAAGAAAAAGAAGAGATCATCAAAAAATTAGAATCGATTGAAGTAAAAAAAAGTCCCTTTTCAAATAAAGTAGATACAGACAGAAAAGCTCATTTTGTAAAACCTCAACTGGTTGCAAACATCAAATTTGCTACCTATACCAGTTCGGGAAAAATCAGGAAGCCTGCGATATTCCTGGGTTTCAGGGAAGATAAAAAGCCGGAACAGGTAGTTGAAGAAAAACCGGTTCCGCTTAATGAAGTGGAAGATAAAACTGATCATGAATCGAAGGAAGAAGACAAAGCTCCTGCAAAAAAGATAAATTCTACAGTCGAAAGCAATTGGAAACTGATAAAAAATGAAAAAATAACCAGCAAAGATTTTGTTACCATTGATGGAAATAAAGTACTGCTCACCAATGTGGAAAAAGAACTTTGGAAAGGAATTACGAAGGCTGATCTGATAGAATATTATCATGCTGTTTCTTCTTACATTTTACCATATCTGAAGGACCGGCCTGAATCGTTACATCTAAAGAATATAAAAGCAACAGCTCCGGGCTTTTATATAAAAGATATGGAAGGCAACCAGCCGGAATGGGCTGAAATTTTTACGACGCAAAGAAAACATCCTAAAAAGGGAAGACAAAATACCATTGATTACCTGGTATGTAATAATGAAGCATGTTTGCTCTATATGGTAAATCTTGGATGCATAGATATCAATCCATGGACATCAAGGATCGGGAATTATTTGCAACCGGATTTTATCATCATCGACCTGGATCCAAGTGATAACGATTTTAAAAAAGTGATTAAAACTTCGTTGGCTGCAAAAGAGATTTTTGATCATTTAAAATTAAAGGCTTTTCCGAAAACCTCTGGCAAAACGGGTATGCATCTTTTTATTCCCTGCGAAAAATTTAGTTTCCCGGATGCAAGAAAGATTGCTGAAGAAATTTGTAAACAGATAAATCTTTTACTGCCGGATATTACAACAAGAGAAATAACAGTTTCGAACCGCGGCGATAAATTGTACATTGATCCCAATCAAAACGACGAAGCAGATACGGTTGCTGCAGCCTATAGTGTAAGGCCCGCGCCGGCTCCAACAGTTTCTACACCTTTGGAATGGAAAGAAATAAATGAAAAACTTGATCCGAAAAAATTTGATATCTATACGATTTTAGAAAGGTTAGAAAAAAAAGGTGATCTGTTTAAGGAGGTGATGAATGAGAAGATCAGGAAAGAGAATAGTAAGATATTGAAGAGTTTTTAATAGAGATTTAGCGTTAAGAGAGTTTAAGTATTTTCCTCTTTACCAGTAAACAAACAAATATTGCTAATTCTTATTCCTGTTTTAATCGAACTTTCTTGGTTTAAGCAGATTGCGTAATTACCACTTTATCTTCTTTTCCTGAAAAACTCCTTCATCAAAGTGCCGCATTCATCTGCTAAAACATCTTTGATAATTTTTGTTTTTGGATGCAAAAGGTTTTTATTTTTTTCTGAGTTTAAGGAAAGGCCGCCATGCTTTGGATCAGAAGCGCCATAAATCAATTTGCCGATTTTGCTCCAATATAAAGCGCCGCAACACATCGTGCAAGGTTCGATCGTTACATAAATTGACGCATCAGGCAAATATTTTGAACCTAAAAAATTAAAGGCAGAAGTAAGCGCGATAATTTCTGCATGTGCGGTAGAATCATTTAAAGTTTCAACCTGGTTAAAACCACGTGCAATTATTTTTTCATTCATTACAATGATTGCCCCGATAGGTACTTCATCTGCGTCCAATGCCCTGTAAGCCTCTTTGATGGCTTGTTTCATAAAATATTCCTTTGAATCTTCCACTGATTATTTTTATTAAATTAAAAATGCAAGCGACGTTGAAAATAGATCATTTCTTTTAAGCAAGTTGTTACAAAAATTTTGTTTTCAGGAATAAAAACTTTCTGAAAGGTTTGTTATCATAGTTTTGAAGCAAAACCTTTTCTGAGCCGACATGCTATAATACTTTTTTAAAACACTGATAAATATTAGAGTGGGTATTTTTGAAAAATATAAAAATAAAAACGTGTTACTTTTAAAATTTCCTGTGAAAAAAATTTCTTTTATTCTAATCTCACTTTGTTTTTATTTACCCCTTTCTGCGCAGAAATCAAAAATCAAAGTTCGTATTCTTTATACTCCCGGCCATCCTGCTAATTCTTTTATTCCTTCAAAAACGATAGGAGGCGATTTTGACGGACAATTAAAGGGAGGGATTGGCAGAACCCTCAATCCTGAAAGCATATCAGCGATGCAAACAGTGGGCCTTAAACCAGTGAGCTACCGCCTGAGAACAGAACTGTCAGGTGAAGTGTGGCACTGGAATCCTGAAGGAACGTGGAGTGAGCGTGATAAAAAGCAGGGGTATTGGGTTTCAGATACGATGAGCAAAGAACCAATTCAAATTTCCAATGGCTATCGTCTGCCGCGAAGAGGCAACACATTTGACCAGGCAAACAATGATGATTATTCACGCATTGATGATGGTGATTCTTCAACTTTTTGGAAAAGTAATCCATATCTCGATAAACATTTTACAGAGGAATCAAATGATCTTCATCCGCAATGGGTCATTGTTGATCTGGGTAAAAAACGGGTTGTAAATGCGATTCGAATTAACTGGGGAAATCCTTATGCGCTTTCATTTAAGCTCGATTATGCCCATGATGTTGATCGGGATTATTTTGATCCTTTTCAACCGGATATCTGGCGGCCTTTTTCAAAGAATTCTTTTCAAAATTTAAAAGGAGAAAATAAAA
>DATILZ010000315.1:0-2301 GCA_035475995.1 Hanamia sp.
TTCTTTTTCCTGTTGCCATTTTGCTTTGAACGTATCGCGCTCTACAGAAAGATTGGAAATTTCGGTATTCAATTCTTTTAATTTCACTTCATCTTTTTCTCTTTTAATCGCTTCTCTTTCAATCTCCAACTGACGGATTTGCCTTTCAAGATTGTCCAGTTCTTCGGGCATTGAATTCATCTCAAGTCTAAGCTTAGCTGCACTTTCATCAATGAGGTCAATTGCTTTATCCGGTAAAAAACGGTCGGTAATATAACGGTTAGATAATTCTACTGCAGCAATAATTGCTTCATCTTTTATGCGTACATGATGATGCGTTTCGTAGCGGTCCTTCAAACCTCTCAAAATAGAAATAGCATCTTCCACACTCGGTTCATCTACCATCACTCTTTGAAATCTTCTTTCCAGCGCTTTATCTTTTTCAAAGAATTTTTGATATTCATTTAATGTTGTTGCACCGATTGCTCTCAGTTCGCCACGCGCTAATGCCGGTTTCAAAATATTAGCGGCATCCATTGCACCTTCTCCCCCGCCGGCGCCTACTAAAGTGTGAATTTCATCAATGAATAAAATGATTTCCCCATCACTTTCTCCTACTTCTTTTATCACTGATTTTAATCGTTCTTCAAACTCACCTTTATATTTTGCACCTGCTATTAAAAGCCCCATATCAAGCGCATAAATTATTTTTGATTTCAGATTTTCGGGAACATCGCCACTGATAATGCGAATGGCCAGCCCCTCTACAATTGCCGTTTTTCCGGTACCCGGCTCACCTACAAGAATTGGATTATTTTTGGTTCTTCTTGATAAAATGTGCAGCGTTCTCCTGATTTCTTCATCACGCCCAATTACGGGATCAAGCCGGTTACTTCTTGCCAGTTCATTCAGATTTTTTGCATACTTATTTAACGCGTTAAACTGTGTTTCGGAAGTTTGAGAAGAAACAGTAGAACCCTTTTTCAAATCTTTTATTGCGGCAATCAAACCTTTTTCTGTTAAGCCCGCATCTTTTAAAATCTTCGCTGCATTATCATTTCCCTGCACAATCGCAAGCAGCAAATGTTCAACACTTACAAACTCATCACCAAAAGTTTTTAAATCTGCAGAAGCACGAAGTAAGACATTATTAAAATCGCGGCTGATAACCTGTGCGGGTTCGCCAACGCCCATTTTAGGAAGTTTGCTGATGCTTTCATCCACTTTACTTTCTACAAAATTTACGTTGACATTATTTTTTTTCAAAAGAAAATCAACGGGACTGTCTTCATCGGTAAGCAAGGCTTTCAACAAATGTTCCACTTCTATATTTGGATTTTTTTCATTGAAAGCAATTTGTTGTGCTTTCTGAAAAATTTCCTGTGATTTTATGGTTAAATTTCCTGGATTCATAATTAAACTTTATATGATTTGGATTATGCTGCACAAATTTTAATCCAAGCTGGAATTTTAGAAAAATCTGTCGTGTTTCTTCTAATAAAGCTGACGTAAAAGCAGGGTGAATGCTTTATGTATGAAATTTTTTCAGTTTTAAATTTTTGGTATAGCTAAACTATTTTTGCAAATATTATGTTGCACAAATCAGAATATACTTCTTTTGTAAAAAACACTGCTCATTCACTCGGTTTTGATTATTGTGGAATTGCAAAAGCGGTTAAATTAGATGAAGAAGCAAAACGTTTGGAATCATGGCTCAACAAAGGTTTTCATGGAAAAATGACGTATATGGAAAATTATTTCGATCTGCGTACCGATCCTGCAAAATTAGTTCCAGGTGCAAAATCTGTGATCACCTTATTGTTGAATTATTTTCCTTCTGAACAGCAATCTACAGACGTTCCTCAGGTTTCAAAATATGCTTATGGAAATGACTATCATGAAGTGATCAAAAAAAAATTAAAGGTTTTTTTAAATTTATTAAAAGAAAATATCGGTGAAATAAATGGCCGGGGATTTACTGATAGTGCACCGGTTTTGGAACGAAGCTGGGCCGTAAAAAGCGGACTCGGCTGGGTTGGTAAAAATGGAAATTTAATTACTAAAAATAACGGTTCATTCTTTTTCATTGCTACTTTAATTACCGATCTGGAATTAGAGGTGGATAATCCTTTTATAAAAGATTATTGTGGCAGTTGCACGAAATGTATTGATAATTGCCCAACTGACGCGATACTGCCCGATAAAGTAATTGATGGCAGCAAATGCATTTCTTACTTCACTATCGAATTAAAAGACATGCTCATTCCCGAAGAAATGAAAGGGAAATTTGAAAACAAAATGTTTGGCTGCGATATCTGCCAG
>DATILZ010000316.1:0-2370 GCA_035475995.1 Hanamia sp.
ATCCTTTTATCTACTGGTTGCGAAGCATCTTCATAAATATCTTTTTTGCCATTTTTATTCAGATCGATCCAGCCTTTGTGATAAATGCTTTTCATTTTTGGCTGAAAGGATTGTGCGAAAGAATTTTGGAAAAAGAAGAAGGTAACGATTAAAAAAGTAACCCGTAAAAGGTGGGTAAATAAAATCATAATGACGCTGTTTTAAAGATATATAAGTGGATAATGGTAATGCACAAACGAACACAAAGAAACTACGAGTTGAATTTTCAAAAGTAGAAAAATATCAATTCATTTCAGGGCTTACTTTTGCAGGACGATAAAATGAGGAAAAAAGAATCCTTCTTATTTGTTGTTTTGCAGAAGCGGGAAATCAAAAAAAAATTATAGGATTAAGCGTTTAAGTCGTAAAGGATTGATCCCTAAATATTCCGGTCGATGCGCATAGGCACCCGCACGTGGTGGTTGGTATCCCCACCGGCCATAATCAACTCATTCACGCAACAAATTCCGGCTTCGTAATCGTCTCCATAATCCGGCAAAAGGCAGGCGAGTTGACGGGAAGGACGAAACATTCGAAGCTTTTGTCATGTCATTATATACCTTTATTTTCTCCCGCTGTCTTTTTCTCCCGGGACATCGACCACCGCATAAATATTGGGTTCTATAAAGAAGACTGCAACTTTAAATGGTTGAAGGATCGGCCATTGTTACCATAACCTGATGCAAAAGGCCCTCCAGGTGGAATAAAAAAAGAATTACCAGAAGAAGTACTATCTTGCTTCTTTTGCCTGTTCTTATACGCTCAACGCATACTGTAATCATACCCTAAGCATACCTTATCAATACATCATCCATACCTTTGGAGCGAAGGATGAATGCTGTATCTATACCTTTGCAGCGAAGGATGAATACTTTATCTATGCTTTAGGGTAGCAGTAAGAAGGCTTAAAGCATACTTTAAGCAAGTATTATTAAATGCTTGT
Source organism: Hanamia sp. (assembly GCA_035475995.1). Lineage (GTDB taxonomy): Bacteria > Bacteroidota > Bacteroidia > Chitinophagales > Chitinophagaceae > Ginsengibacter. Next base: position 983 of record DATILZ010000316.1, read on the forward strand.
ACACGATTTACCAAGATGAAAAACATTCCAGATAATTTTTATAGATGCGTCTTTGCATTTATTATTTTTTTACTTATTTTAGTAAAAAAGTAAAATCATCAAGAAAATCGACTCCATCTAAACTTTTTGGAATGAGTTTCAAATTTTGCACTATTTTCTCGTTTGATTATTGAACATTGAAAATTGAACATTCATTTTTACACACTGAGTATTCCTCTTACCGATTATCTATTCTCTCATTGCTGGTTGCTGATTGCTCATTACATTCGTAGCATTAAATCTTTTTGAAAATGCGTAAATATTTTCTGCTCTTATTTGTTTATTCTTTCACACAAATCACTTTTGCACAAGCTCCAAAAACTTATAGTTCCTCACAGATATTTCAACAGATAAAAAAGCTGGATGTGCTTGGTTCAGTTTTATATGTTGCCGCTCATCCGGATGATGAAAATACACGGCTACTGGCGTTTCTGGCGAATGGTAAATTATATCGGACAGGGTATTTAAGTATGACACGTGGCGACGGCGGACAAAATTTAATTGGCGATGAACAGGGAATTGAATTGGGATTAATCAGAACACAGGAACTTTTAGCAGCAAGAAGAATTGATGGTGCTGAACAGTTTTTTACAAGAGCTTTTGATTTTGGATTTACAAAAAGCCCGATAGAAACTTTTCAATTCTGGGATCATGATAAAATACTCAGCGATGTAGTCTGGGTAATACGAAAATTTCAGCCTGATGTAATCATTACAAGATTTCCAACAACGGGAGAAGGTGGTCACGGCCATCATACCGCCTCTGCAATTCTTGCCGGGGAAGCGTTTGAAGCGGCTGCAGATCCCACAAAATTTCCTGAACAATTTAAATATGGCGTTAAACCATGGCAGGCAAAACGTTTGTTGTGGAACACTTTTAATTTTGGAAGTGTAAATACTGAAAGGCCGGATCAATTCAAAATAGATGCAGGCGGATACAATTCTTTGTTAGGAGAAAGTTATGGCGAGATAGCCGCCGAAAGCCGTAGCCAGCATAAGACGCAAGGTTTTGGCGTTCCTTCTTCAAGAGGAATATCTTTAGAATATTTTAAAACAATAAAAGGATCTGCTCCGGAAAAAACATTGATGGATGGGGTAACAACGAATTGGGAAAGGCTGAATGATGCCTCGATGGAAACCGCTGTAAAAAAATTAATAGCAGATTATTCTTTCACACAACCTGAGAAATCTTTACCCACACTTTTAAGTATTTATCAAACCCTTAAAAAATCAGGCGAAGGTTATTGGCGTGACCAAAAAATGGAGCAGGTAAAGCAAATTATCAAAGAATGCATCGGGCTTTATATAGAAGCATCAACCAAAACAATGTTTGCCGTTCAGGGTGATTCT
>DATILZ010000317.1:0-11469 GCA_035475995.1 Hanamia sp.
TGGATGATTTGAATAAATGGCTCAGAGCTTCGGTAGCAACTTCCCTTTATAACAGTCCTTCTGCTGCTGCTACTTTGATCGAAAATCTGAAAAAAAATGATGCAGTTCTTATTACCGGAGCTACAGACGATTGGTTCATGGTTCAATTACCAAACGGAAAACGGGGTTTTGTCAAAAGCAATGATATCACGAATAAAATAGCAGGAAATGAAAAAACAAAAAGCAATACAAGACTTCTTGATTTTCCCGACAGTACCGCTCCTGCAAAAGCATTGATCCCAAAAGATGAGGAATTGAAAATTGTTGGCTCTTTTGATGGTTATAATTTAGCCGAATATAAGGACCTATCCGGATGGGTTTTAAAATGAAAACTTAGAATTTGTTTTAAAAATACAAATTCGATTTATTTCTTTGCTGGTTACAAAAATCTCTTTCTTTTAAAGAGAATTACTTTTCATTTTATTCAATTCATTTTCATAACCTCTGATTCCAACACCGTGCCATTTTTCATTGATAATATCAACCGCTTTTTGCTCCCGGATTATGGCTTCGTCTTTATTATTTAAACGATAGAGTAAATGAGCATAGGTATCAAAATAAGCAGGATCTTCATGATAATCAATTGCTCTTTTTACCCATGATAATGCATTCTCCAGATCATTTTTACCGGAAGCAAACTGATACATCGACCATGCGCCACTATTCAAAGAATTGCCATATTCAAAATTTGAAGAAGAAACTATTACGGTCTTTCTCATTACAATTCGCGGCCCCGTTTTGATGGTATCTCCGGGAATACTTTTCATTACCGTCTTAAAGGCTTCCTCCTCAGCTTTTTTAAGCGAATCAAGATTCTTAGACATGTAATAACCATTATAATAATCCTTTGCAGCCTTGATAAATCTGGTTGTATCCTTTGTTCCTTTATAAAATTCAAGCATATTCAAATCGAAGCCTTTTTGCCCGTTTATCCGGTTATTTCCCCATGTATCTTTAGCGAAATTTGCAGCTCTTAAAGCAAGAGCATCATTTCTTTCTTCAATTGCTTTTCGCCGTGTTTTTAAAATTATTGAGTTATTGATACCCGCTGATTTATTGGCTGTTGCAGATTTATAAACCTGATGAAGTATGTAAGGATCAGCATTCATAGCGGCAAATGCTTTGCTTGTAACAACCGGCGCTTGTTCAAAAATGAAATTGATTACACGAAATGAGTGCAGTGAATCTTTCGGCAGTGCAGCAGCATACTGTTCCAATAACGAATCCACAGGCATATTCATTTCTTTTCTTTCAGAAATGTAGGATTCTAAAAATAATAAACCCCGGTTACCTTCCTTATATTCTTTATCGTAAGTATTTAAAGGAATTTCATCTGTACGCGAAGACGCAATATCCGCATACCGCATGTAAGCTGTTGGGTTGCTGGTGCTGCCGTTATAACGATACAGGACTTCTTCGTTCTCCTTTAAATATAAAGAAACCGGAAACGCAGATACGGAAAACTTATCTGCAAGTACACGTCCTTCCCCAGAGGTCCCATCTATCCTTACAGAAATAAATCTTTGGTTAAAATAATCGCCCAAAGTTTCGCTACCAAAGGCTTTGTCTGCTACCTCATTACATTGTTCACAACTACTTGAATACAATTGCAGAAAAATATTTTTATCCTGCCTTTTTGCTTTTTTTAGTACTTGTTGCCAATTCCCGTTTTCAAATTTTATTCCCTGGGAAAAAGAATTTTGAAAATAAAAAACATTGCCGGCTATTAAAATAAAAGAGAACCAATTTCTAAAACTCATTCTCATATTTTTGGTATATGTTTTATAAAAATACAAAGTAACTTTTATTAAACCTTTTTTTAGTGAAATTAAAATCGTTCTTTTATTTCAATAAATACACCTCCTTTATCTTTCAGAAAACAGCAATATCCATTATTTATTCTTTTACTAAACGCGAATTCGATGCTATTTCTGAAACACCAGTTCATTTGCCAGATCAATTTCATTTTGAATAATCGTATGCCCCATATTTGCATAGATCTTCCCGGTAACATCAGCATTCATTTTTTTTAAAATGTTTATCGTTTCGTACACTCTTTCTACCGGCACATGGGGATCAGGATCGCTGCTGCCAATAAAAATTGGGGTGTTTTTAAAATCTCCGGTATAATTTTTTGGATCTACTCTTTCGCCAATCAATCCACCGGTGTAAGCAACAACGCCGCCATATTTTGTGGCATTCCTTGCCACAAATTCCAGTGTAAGACAAGCACCTTGCGAAAAGCCGGTGAAGTAAATATTTTCTTCCGAAATTCCTTTGGCTATCACATCAATTACTGTTTCTTTTATTAACATTAATGCAGAACCTAACCACGGTTCGTTTTGCGAAACAGGTGCCATAAAAGAGTAAGGATACCAACTATTATTTGCTGCCTGAGGTGCAAGCAATGCAAATCCTTTGACGTTTAAATGATTGGCGAGAGAAAGTATATCTTCTGCACTGCCTCCACGCCCATGAATCATAATTAATACTTTCGTTGCATCTTCTAACTTCGCTCCGGCGCTTATTATGTTTTTCAGATGTATTTTATTGATACTCTTCATAAAAAAATTATTTTTCCAGGAAAGCAATAACCGGTTTAATAAATTGTTCAAACGCTTCAATGTGCGGCAAGTGTCCCACGCCTTCTATTTCTACCAAAGTAGCGTTTGGTATTTTATCGCGGGTAGTTTTTCCGAGTGTTTTATAATCCCCCATCGTCTTTCTCACTTCTTCTGAAACCAGCGGTTTTCCAATTGCCGTTTTATCGAGTGTGCCCACAATTAAAAGAGTCGGGCAGGTGATATTCTGGAATTCGTAGCATACAGGCTGGGTAAAGATCATATCCGAAGTCAGTGCCGAATTCCAGGCGATTATTTTATAATCTTTATTGAGCGTCCATCCGGCTAATAACTTTGCCCATTCGTCATATTCTTTTTTCCACGTACCATGATAATAATTGTCCACCTGGTATTTTTTGACGCTTTCATAGTTGCTTTTCAGTTCCTTTTCATACGATGAATTTATGGAAGTATAAGGTACTTTCAATTTCCAGTCTTCCAGCCCGAGCGGATCTTCCAATATTAATTTTTCAGTTGTTCCGGGATACATTAATGCAAATCTTGCGGCAATCATTCCGCCCATCGAATGGCCGAGAACGGTTATTTTATCGATGCCCAAGATATCTAATAAAGTTTTTGTGTTTAAAGCGAGCTGCTGAAAAGTATATTGAAAAGCTTTTGGCTTAGTCGATTTTCCAAATCCAACCTGGTCCGGAACAATTACCCTGAAACCTGCTGTAGATAAGGCTGCAATAGTACTGCGCCAATAAGCGCCATTAAAGTTTTTGCCATGCAGCAGGATTATATTTTTGCCATTATAATTCGCAGGCTTCACATCCATATAAGCCATCTGCAATTCCTGTAGCTGGTTGTGCAGTTTTAGAAATTTTACCGGATAAGGATATTGATAATTCTCTAAATTGATGTCCAGTTTTTTCAGTCCGCCCGGCTGAGAATAAGCTGAAAAAATGATCATAAAACTGACTACCAATAATAAGATTTTTTTCATTTTACCGCATTTTAATCATCATAAAATTTCTGTTACCACATCATTCGGCTTGCTCAAAAGCTTATGCAACGGACATGAGTTAGCGATCACCAACAATCTCTTTTGCTGTTCATCATCCAGTTCACCTTTAAAATTTATTTTGCAATAAAAAGTATTATTGCCCGATGGCATTTGTGTTCCCAATACTAAAGTTACACTTACTTTTATCTCATCAACGTTCCATTGTTTTCGCTGCACATACATCCGCAAAGTAATGGCTTTACAGGAAGCAAGCGCGGCGCACAAATAATCGCCGGGCGCAGGCCCAAGGTCTTCACCGCCTTTTTCCAATGGCTCATCCACTATCAATGAATGCTGATTTACCTGTACGTTTGATGTGTAGGATTTACTATTATTTACCACTTCAGCGCCAGCAATTATTTTAGGCATCTTTTATTTTTTTGAGGGTTAAAACTATGGATGTAGATTTACGATCATTGCTTCAAAGCTTCATTGATTTTATTGCTTAATAATTCCAGCGAAACCTCTTCTTCAATCTTTTCTCCATTTATAAAAAAAGCCGGAACCTCTTTTACCCCTAGGCGGAGTCCATATTTCAAATCATCCTGCACATACAATCCGTACTTCCCATTTACGAGGTTATTTAAAAAGGATTTATTGGTAATTCCTATTTCTTTTGCATAAGATTTCAGGCTGATAATTCCAAGGTGTTTTTGATTGGCAAAAAGCATTTCATGCATTTCTAAAAACTTTCCTTCCTGTGCGGCAGCAACCGCTGCTTCAGCGGCTTTAAGCGCTTTTTGATGGATACGCATTAAAGGGAAATGACGAAAATTAAAATTCACTTTTCCTTCAAAATCCACCAGTATTTTATTTACTATTTCGTTTGCCGCAGCACATTTGCGGCTTTCATAATCGATAAATTCCATGATGGTAACAGGTGCTGCAGGATTACCGATGATGATATCTTTTGTTTGTACTATCCTTTCATTTTTACTCAGCATTTATAGGTTCCTTTTAATTTTTATTTTTTCCAGATATCTTCATATTCCTGCGGATGTCGTCTGAATTGGGCAAGAACATAAGGACAAAAGGCAATCACTTTTAATCCATTTTCTCTTGCATAAGCCACCATTGCCGATAATAATTTTTTAGCCAATCCTTTGCCTTCCTGATTTGGGGAGACCTCTGTGTGATAAACCGTCAGATCATTTCCTGAAATGCCAATCCGCATTTCTGCAATCTGTTCATCATTTTCATTTATATAAAAATGCCCGTGTTTCTTTTCATCTAAATATAATTGTACCTCTTCCATTATTTATGCGGATTTAATTGAAAGCTTTTCTCAAAGTTACAAAAGAAGAAATGGAATAATATTGATTTAAGATAAAGATTGGGTATAGAAATTCGAAAGAGTCTTTTTAGAAAATTCATCCATAAATAAGGCGAATTTCATTTCGCAACCGAGACCTTCTGACCTTCTAAAGTTTTTCTAAACCTCTAAACCATTCTAAACTCTCTAGACCTTTCTAAACCCCTCTAAACAATTCTAAACTTTCCAAACCTCTCTAAACAATTCTAAACTTTCTAAACTCCTCTAAACATCAATCCCTTCATTTAGCGAGACTGCTTCGTGTCTCGCAATGATGGAGCAGCAATCCTAAACTATCCTAAACCATTCTAACCAACCTCTTTCCTTATCACAGGCACCACTTTAGTCCCAAATAATTCTATTGATTTCATCGTTAATTTATGCGGCACATTTCCGATACTTGCCTGAGCCATAAAACGGGTGTTGCCGAAAAGTTCATGCTCATACAAGATTTTATCAATTACCTGTTGCACGCTGCCGACCATCAAAGCATTTTGTGGCAATCGTGAATTATCAAACTGCTGGCGTGTAAGTGGCGGCCAACCTCTGTCCCGGCCTACACGATTCATCATAGTGGCATAATAAGGATAAAATTCATCGCCGGCTTTTTGTGAATCCCCGCCCACATATACGTGATTGTTCACACCAAATTTCAACTGAGAAACATCCTTGCCGGTTTTCCCGGAAGTTTCTTTATACAGATTTATAAAGGGAACAAATTGCTGTGGCATACCGCCAATAATGGCTAACATCAGCGGCAATCCAAGTGTAGCCGCCCTTACAGCAGATGCAGGTGTGCCTCCGGCGGCAAGCCAAATCGGAATAGAAGGCTGATATGGCCGCGGATAAACACCACGGTTATCAATAGATGCGCGGTGCTTTCCTTTCCAGGTAATTCTTTCGCTTTTATTAAGTTGCAGCAACAAGTCTAGTTTCTCAGAAAACAGTTCATCGTAATCTTTCAAATCATATCCAAACAATGGAAATGATTCTATAAAAGATCCTCTGCCGGCCATGATCTCTGCACGTCCGCCAGATAAATGATCTATGGTTGAAAACTGTTGAAATACACGCACCGGATCATCTGAGCTGAGCACTGTTACTGCACTTGAGAGCTTAATATTTTTAGTAAGAACAGCAGCCGCAGCCAAAATAGCGGCCGGTGATGACACTGCATAATCAGGGCGATGATGTTCGCCAACACCAAATACATCTAACCCTAATTGATCGGCCAGTTGAATTTCTTCCATCAGATCTTTGATCCGCTGATGTGCATTAATGGCTCTTCCGGGAAGCGTTTCCGGCTGCATGTCTGCAAATGTGATTAGTCCTAACTCCATAATTATTGAAAATTGATATTGATTATTGAAAATTGATTATTGATTATTGATTATTGAAATTGTTTTTTTATTATCCAAAAATAAATTTTATTCCTTGGTCAGTTTGGTAACTAATTTATTCAATGTCAACCCCTGGATAATAATAGAAAAGATGACAATGAAATAACAGCTTGAAAGAATAATTTCCCGGTAAGGAGATTCAGGAAGCGATAATGCCATTGCGATAGAAATACCTCCGCGCAAGCCGGCCCAGGTAAGGATGGAAAGACTGCTAAAGCTAACTCTGCGCAACAGAAATACCGCTGGCAATGAAACGCTCGCCAGTCTTGCGATTAATATAACAATGATAGAAAGAAGGCCAATGAGCCAATAATTATTAACAAAAGGCATTACCACCAATTGAAGTCCTATCATTACAAAAACAATCGTATTGAGTACGCCATCAAACAATTGCCAGATTCTACGGAGAAACTGATTCGCCATGTGCTTTTTATCCAGACTCTTATTCCCAATTATCAATCCGGCTGTAACGGCAGATAATGGAATCGAGACAAGCAATTGATGAGCTATAAAAGAAATCGCCATAATCAGTGCAACCGATATCAATAAAATGGTTTGAAAATCCCTGATAGACCTTATCATTCTGTATCCTAAAAAACCAGCTACCAGTCCTATACCGATTCCTCCCAACACTTCGTGTGTAAATAATCTTGCGATTCCTGCGATTGTTAATGTTGCACCAGAGCGTTCTGCAATAGATAAAAGAGTTACAAAAAGAACCAATCCTATGGCATCATTAAACATGGATTCTCCAGATATAATAGTATTAAGCCTTGGTGATATTTTTGATTTTTTTAAAATAGCAGCAACTGCAATCGGATCGGTAGGAGATATAAGCGCGCCGAAAACAAAACAGTAGATCAAAGGAATATTAAAAGGGAGAAGAAATACTATCAGATAAAACAATCCGCCAAAAACAAAAGTGGAAATAACCACACCGAGCGTACTTAAGAGTATCACCGGCCAACGCTGCTCTTTAAGCTTATGATAATCGAAATGAAGCGCGCTTGCAAAAAGCAGTAAGCCCAGCATTACATCCAGCAGTACTTTGGAAAAATTGATACTTCCGGCAAACGTAATTATTGTTCCTGATAGCCCACTTCCGGTTTTGCCTGCTATCAATATCAAAACAGAAACCACTACGGAAATGGTAACCACGCCAATTGTGCCGGGAAGTTTTATAAACCGTTCATTGAGATAAGAAAATATTGCGCTGACACAAAGAAGAATGGTGATGATGGTTAATAAATCCATATTGGGATGATTGAAACTACCAATTATTCAGTCAATAAAATTACCTCATAAATCACTTCCTCACTTTTTCTTCTTTTGTTATTGCCAATCCTCCATACTCATCCAGGTATATCATTCATTTTTAAATTGCAAATGATTCATTGTTTGAATCATATTGCCATAATTTTTTATCGTCGCTTGTTATTTGCCTAACCAGTTTGCACGGATTGCCAAAGGCCAAAACATTTGCAGGAATATCTTTTGTAACAATACTTCCTGAACCAATGACCGAATTGTCGCCAATTTTTACACCCGGATTAATTACTACATTTCCACCAATCCATACATTGTTGCCAATAGTAACTGACATCGCAAATTCATACTCCTCAATTCTTAATTCAAAATGCAACGGATGTCCGGCAGCATAAATGCTTACATTAGGCGCGATTAAAACATTATCTCCAATAATGACTTTAGCACAGTCTAAAATTATGAGATTGTAATTGGCATAAAAATTCTCTCCTATTTCAATATTGTATCCATAATCACAACGGAATGGAGACTCTATATGAAATCTTTCTGATGTTTTGCCCACAAGCTTTTTGATTAATTTGTTTCTCTTTTCTATTTCTACGGGTCTTAAATTATTGAAATCAAAAAGAATTTCTTTAGCCATCTCCCGTTCCTTTCTCAACAAAGGATCACACGCTTTATAAAGATTCCCCGCAAGCATTTTTTCTTTTTCAGTTTGCATAATTACTTTCTTATCATGAAGACTTCTTTGGCAAAACGGTTCGCGAAAGCACATCAAAAAGAGCTTGCCTGGTCTAATTTAGACATTTGTTCGCCGGTCAGATTTAAAGATGTTGCCGCCATCAGCTCGTCCAGTTGTTTCTGCTTTGTAGCACTCGCAATTGCTGAAGTAACTAAAGGTTTATGCAGTAACCATGCAATAGCTATTTGTGAAAGTTGCACATTTTGTTCTTTTGCCACTTCATCCATTGCTGATAAGATTTTGCTGCCTCTTTCATTCAGATATTTGTTCATTCCCTTACCGCGCGGACTCTTATTAAAATCGGCTTCGGTTCTGTATTTGCCCGTGAGAAACCCAGATGCTAAGGAATAATACGGAAGCACCGCCAGCGGCTCGTTTTTAGCTAAAGAAGCGTATTCAGTTTCAAACTTTTTACGATCATATAAATTGTATAAAGGCTGAAGACTTACATAGGGAGACAAATTATTTTTGTGTGCAAAATCATTCGATTCCTTTATCCTTTCAGCGCTGAGATTGGAGGCTCCGATGTAACGCACTTTTCCTCCCTTTATCAGATCATTAAAAGCAGATATCGTTTCTGAGACCGGCGTTTCCGGATCATCATAATGTGATTGATACAAATCAATATAATCCGTTTGTAATCTTTTTAAAGAAGCCTCCACTTCTTCTTTCATATATTTTCTGCTCAATCCTTTTTTACCATTACCCATGTCGGAACCCAGCTTTGTGGCAATGATCATATCTTTTCTATTGCCTCTTTTTTTTAACCAGTTTCCTATAATCGTCTCCGATTCACCGCCATTATTGCCTGGTACAAACCGGGAATAACTATCGGCCGTATCTATCAAATTAAAGCCTGCTTCGGCAAAGGCGTCAAGGATTTTAAAAGAAGCAGCCCCGTCCAATGTCCAGCCGAAAACATTACCGCCAAAGGTCAGTGGCGAAACCAACAAATCTGATGTTCCTAATTTTCTTTTTTTCATTTCTTCAATTCTTTTTTTCTGAAAATATTTACTGCGCCAGGTAGCCGCCATCTACATTATAATAGGAACCAGTCACAAAAGAAGCTTTATCAGAATTGAGCCACAATGCCAGTTCGGCTACCTCATTTGAATCGCCCAATCTCCCCATTGGATGCAAGCCTACTAAAGCTTTCATTGCTTCCTCACTTAAAGAATTAGTAAGCAGAGGTGTAAGGATATAACCCGGACCAATAGAGTTAATGCGAATTTTCTGATCGGCATATTCCAGCGCTGCTGCTTCTGTAAGACCTATTACGCCATGTTTCGCAGCAACATAAGCAGGAGAACCTTTTGCGCCAACCTTTCCCAGGATGGAAGCTACGTTTACAATGCTGCCGCCACCCGATTTCAGCATGGCCGGAATCTGATAACGCAAACCATAAAAAACACCTGATAAATTGATGGCAATGACTTTATCCCAGCCATCAATCGGATATTCGCCGGTGGCTGCTAAAGGGCCGCCAATCCCCGCATTATTCACAGCGATATGCAATGCGCCAAATTGTTTTACAGTCTGTTCCACCAGGTTTTTACTTTCCTCAGATTTAGAAGTATCTGCTTTTATAAATAACGCTTCAGCTCCTGTTGCTTTTATTTCTGAAACCGTTTCATTACCGCCTTTTTCACTGATGTCTGATACCACAACTTTTGCACCTTCTTTTGCATAAAGTAATGAGATGGCTTTGCCAATACCAGAACCTGCGCCGGTTATAATGGCCACTTTGTTTTCTAACGATTTCATAATTTGATTTTTTAATTGCGTGAAGGATTTACTTTTCTTTTGCAAAAATGATCATCCCTCCCGTTTGTTTTAATAGGGCTATTTTTGAAATCCTGATGCACAATTCCAATGCCGATTTTGATGATCCTGTGCGCATTTTATTACAGAAAAATTTTCGGTAAACAAACAATTAATGGCATTTTTCTTTCTGTCTCCTACCCTTTGTCTTCCTTTATAGCTTTCAATCCTTTTGTCCAGCGAACTAATTGTTTCAGCATATTCTGCGCCGCTTTTTCTGATATTTCATTGACTACAAATTCATTTTGGTCATTAATATTTTGCTGAATAAACTGAAAGTTCAAAGACTCTATAAGAGGAACCATTCTGAAAGTAGAAAGATCTGCTTTCAATGCATTGGAAGTTCCTAGCTTACGATAGCAGCGGGCTTGTAGCCCCATTCCTGCAAAAGATATTCCAAAGCATTTCTTACAGAAATGATAAAAAAACTCTACAGAATATTTTCCAGCTCTTTCTTAACCAATCTGAGGTTAATAAATATCGTTAAAACAAATAAAACTATAGCCGTAAGCCAAACACTCCAATGCAGCAGCCACGGCAGGTTTGCATGGCTTACAAAAGATAATTGCAGAAATAAAAGATGAAGTATTTCGGTAAGAATCACGGCAGCAATAATAATGGACAAATAAACCGGCAGCCACGTCTTTGCTACACTTTTTGCCAGCCATTTTGGCGAATAACCTAACGTAAGCAATAAACATAAATTATCTTTGCTTTTGGCTATCATCAGTTGCAGGTAAAAGGAAAATAGCATCAGCGCAAGAACGATTACTAAAATTCCAAACACACCCAGAGCACTTACAATATTTTGCAAAATACTTTTGATTCTGCTAAATTTTACTTTGTCTTTATTTAGATGATAATCCTGCTGGTCAAGGTAATTGATCAACTTCGGATCGTTGGCATCTTTTGTCTTAATATAAACCCTCGAAGCATGTACACTTGTGTCCCCCATGAAATGAAAGTTGCTCCAGTTCATAAAAGTTTGGGGTACTAATAATGAATTAATCCGGTCGCTTAAGGCAACAATATTTCCCTTAAAATTCTGTGTACCATAGGGGCCGGAACATTCTAAAATAATATTTACTGATGAAATGGTTTTTGCAGAAAGCTGGGGCAAACCCTGGGCAGGTGCAAAGACATTATACATCTCTAAAAAATCAGAAGAAAAAATAATGGGGACAACTATTTGCCCGGGTTGCCAGGTAAAAGACGGCGGCACGGTATCAATAAAATTGTCGTCAATACTTTCTAAAAAA
>DATILZ010000318.1:0-3923 GCA_035475995.1 Hanamia sp.
GATGAAGGAAATCATTTAAAAGTTTCTATTTCTTCTTCTAATGAAAACAATCAAAATGTTTATTTAATTGCTGAAACAAATAAGCAAATTGATTTTTCACAAACCGGTTCTTTACAAAATAATCACGCAACATTTACCATCAATAAAGAGGATCTAAAAGAAGGAATTGCACAAATAACTTTGTTTACTGCAAACGGACAACCGGTTTGTGAAAGGCTTTATTTCAAAAGGCCGGCAAACAAAATGCTGATCAGTAAAACAACAAATAAGGCGAATTTTAATTTTCGCGATAAAGTAAATATTCACCTTTCCACCAAAGATGTAGCAGGAAATACATTAGCTGGAAATTTATCTGTTTCTGTATATCTTCTTGATAGTTTGCATCATGCTGATGATGCAAATATTTATTCCTATTTGTGGTTGTCATCAGAACTTAAAGGTATTATTGAAAGTCCTGATTTTTATTTTAAAAATGATAACGCTGAAACAAATGAAGCGTTGGATAATTTATTGCTCACGCAGGGCTGGCGCAGGTTTGATGAAAAAAATGTTTCTGTAAACAAACCTGTAGTTACTTATGTTCCTGAAAACCGTGGCCACATTATTATTGGAAAAGTTACCAGTGAAATCACCGGAAAACCTGTTCCTGATATCCTCGTTTACCTTTCCATTCCGGGAAGGCGGGTACAATTGTACGGTTGCTCGAGCGATAGCGAAGGAATGGTTCATTTTGATTTGAAAGATTTCTATGGCCCAAGCCAGATTATTTTGCAAACCAATGGTGAAAAAGACAGCCTTTATCACCTGGAAGTATTCAGCCCGTTTTCGGAAGATTTTTCGGGAAATGAATTCCCGGCTTTGCATCTTTCTGAAGAGAATGGAGATGAATTGCAAGCCGCTAATCTTCACATGGAAATTTCCAATGCTTACCACCAGAACGATTTGCAAAAAATGCAGCCTTTGTTGATTGATACGCTTCCATTTTATTATAAACCTTACAAAACTTATTTACTTGATAATTATATCCGTTTTACAACAATGGAAGAAGTGATGCGTGAATATGTGGCAGAAGTAAACGTGGTAAAAAAACAAAAAAGATATCATTTCAGCACTTTTAATGCTCCCGGATTTGAGCTGCATGATAAGCAGCCTGCACAAACAATGTTCACCCGCGATCCACTCATTTTATTAGATGGCGTTCCGGTATTTGATGTTGATAAAATTATTGCTTATGATCCGTTGAAAGTTCAAAAGCTGGAAGTAGTTGCTTCAAAATATATCTGGGGACCAATTATTTCCGATGGAGTTTTAAGTTATACCACTTACAAAGGAAACCTCGATGGCTATACGTTTGATCCACGCGATCTGATCCTGGATTATGATGGAATGCAACAGCAAAGGGTTTTTTATTCACCTGGTTATTCTACTGAAAAGGAAATACAGAGCCGGCTACCGGATTTCCGCCAGCTTTTATATTGGTCACCAAATGTATTGACCAACGAAAAAGGAAATGGAAATATTTCTTTCTTTACCGGTGATGTTGCAGGGAAATACCTGGTTGTTTTGCAAGGTATTTCTGAGAATGGAAATGCCGGAAGTGAAAGTTTTATTTTGAATGTGAACCGGTAAATTTTGCTACTTCTATATTGAAGGATTTGTTATTCAAAAAAAACCAAAACCTGCTTTATTTCTTCGCTTACTATATGAGGTTTTTTATTTATTTTTAATTCTTTAAATAAAAAACCGATGCTGCTTTTTCCAGATTCGTTTTCGCAGATGATCTTCATGGTTCCGTTTTGGAAAACGTGGGCGGTTTTAATTGTATCCGGCACTGTCTTATTTTATGCTTTTTATAAAATAATGAAGCTTCGCGAAAAAAGAATTCGTGAAATAGAAGCGACAAAAACTGAACTGGAAAAGTTACGATCAGAGAATTACCGGAGTCGTTTGGAAATGGAACAAATCAATAATTTTTTTTCCACCTCTTTGCTATTAAAAAATAATGTGGATGATATTTTATGGGATGTTTGTAAAAATTTGATTGCCAAACTTGGCTTTGAAGATTGCCTCATTTATATGTGGAATGAGGATAAAACGAAAATGGTTCAGCGCGCAGGATTTGGCGTAAAGGATAGCAAAGAAATACTTATACAATTTCCATATGATATGGAACCGGGTGAAGGAATTGTAGGTAGCGTGGCTCAAACCGGCAAGCCAATCATTGTGCATGATACTTCAAAAGAGCCACGCTATGTTGCAGAAGGCTACAGCGGCCTCAGTGAAATTGTAGTTCCGATAAAATATGAAGAAGAACTATTAGGGGTGATAGATTCTGAACATTCTGAAAAAGGATTTTTTAATGAAAGTCATTTGCAACTGATGTCAACGATTGCCACTTTAATGGGACATAAAATTAAATCTATTGAGGCTGAGCAGGAATTAAGAAAACAAAAGACTGAACTGGACAATATTTCCCGTCAACTTACAGAGATGCAATTGGCAGCGCTGCGCAGCCAGATGAATCCGCATTTCATTTTTAATGCACTCAATTCAATTAAAAAATTTGTATTGACGAATGAGGCAGAAAATGCTGATAAATACCTCGGCAAATTCTCGAAACTTATACGCTCAATTTTAGATAACAGCCTTGAAGCGGATATCAGCCTTCAAAAAGAGATTGAAATGCTGAAGCTTTATCTTGAACTGGAAAAGCTTCGATTTGGTGATAAATTAAATTTTCAAATTTATGTAGATCCGGGCTTAGCAGAAGGATGCATTCATATTCCTGGTATGATTGTTCAACCTTTTGTCGAAAATGCTATTTGCCATGGCATCATGCATAAAGAAAGTGCCGGCGAAGTTGTCGTTTCTTTTTATGATCACCAGGAATACCTGGAGATAAATGTGATAGACGACGGAGTGGGAAGAAAAACGGCTGCGGCACTAAATGACGGTAAAAAAGATCACATTTCGTTAGGTATTAAAATGATCGAAAAACGGCTTGAAACTTTAAAAGCAGATCCGGAAATTCCGTCGGGTATAGAAATAATTGACCTGGAAGAATCGCGAAATTCACCCGGTACTTTAGTGAAAATAATGGTTCCCAAATGAAAGCACACAACATTCTCAATCTTAGAAAGTTTGCCATGTTTAAATATTGTTGTGAAAAAAGGATAAACGGTTTTTTTAATAAAAATAAATTTCGGTTTTATGATAAAAACTATAATCATTGAAGATGAAAAACAAAGCAGAGAAGTTCTTCAACTGATGTTGGAAAACTACCGGGATATTATCGAACTCGTTGATTGCTGTGATACACCTCTAAAGGGAATTGAAAGCATCCAAAGATATGCGCCGCAGTTGGTTTTTCTTGATATTGAAATGCCGCGTATGAATGGGTTTCAGATGCTTAAAAAACTGGAAACAATTAATTTTGATGTTGTATTTACGACCGCTTATGATAAATATGCTATTAATGCCATTAAAATAAGTGCCCTCGATTATTTGCTCAAACCTATCGATAAGGAAGAATTATCAGCTGCAATACAGAAATGCATACATAATGTTGAACAAAAATATACAAGAGATAAAATGGATATTTTGTTCAAAAATCTGACACAACATAATGCCCTTGACCGAACAATTACCCTTACGTCAGTAGATGGCATCCGGTTTATAAAAATGAAAGATATCATACGACTTGAAGCGAACGGTCGATATACCAAATTCTATCTGCTCAATAAAGAGGTAGTTCTTGCCAGCCGCACACTTGGTGATTTCGAAGAAGCGCTTTCTTCAAACGAGTTCTTCAGAATTCATGAAGCTCACATCATCAATCTGCTGTATATTGACCGTTTTCATAAAGGCAATAATTATGTATTACTTTCTGATAAAACAGAATTGCCGCTTGCCCGCCGGAGGAA
>DATILZ010000319.1:0-3109 GCA_035475995.1 Hanamia sp.
TAAATGGATGGAGAAAAGCTGCTGCAGAAGGCCATGAATTAGGCAATCATACCATCTGGCATCTGTGTGAAGGCGGCCGCCCCGGAAGGGAATTTGTAAAGTCTGATTATGATTTGAATAATTATACAATAAAAAGAATGGACAATGAAATACTCGCTATGAATGATATTTTAAAAGCCATTGATGGTAAATCAAAAAGAACTTTTGCTTATCCATGTGGTGACATGAAGATTCACGACACTCTGTATCTGGCGCCTTTAAAAGATGAATTCATAGCTGCCCGTGGCGTTACTCCCGAATTGCTGCCAGTTGATAAGGTTGATTTGAATAATATAGGCTGCTATATGGAGAATGGAGCATCTGCCGATGAAATGATTGCTTTGGTAAAAAAGGCGATGCAAACTCACACCTTACTTGTTTTTCTTTTTCATGGAGTCGGCGGCGAACATAACCTGAATGTTTCACTGCAGGCACACAACGAATTACTGTATTTCCTAAAACAAAATGAAAAAAATATATGGATAGCGCCAATGATAGATGTGGCAAAATTTATAAAAGGGTGATTTATAAAAATTACCCGGAACCAAAAAAGAAAAAATAATTAAAAGAAGTTTTCAAGAAGCAATTGCGCGTATAAAGCTGCAAAAATAAAAATTTAATATGTCTCTGTCAATTTATTTGACTTTATTCTAATCGCTTTACGTACATCTCCCTAGCAAAATACGAATTCAAAGTATTTATTTGTTTACTAATAACAACTTTTTCCCATTTAAAAAAAGAAAATAGAACAGTTATTTATCGTTTTATGGAAGTATCACCTTTCTTTAAATAAACAGGATTTATAAAATTACAAAAATCTGGAAGTTGTTAAGTTCCTGTCGCTTTTTTGATAAAATATAAAAAAAATTAAAAAAAAATTGGAAAATAATTCCCATTAATCTATTTAACCATAAGTTATTAAAATGTAACCGTTTACAATCGATTTCTAGCCACTAATACTTATTTATCAACTCAAAATAGATCTTTAAAAGAGTCAAAAAATGTAATCGTTTTAAAAAAATTTTTTTTGTTAATATATTTTATTTAGTTTCACGCCATCTTAACATTAAAATAACATTTGTGTATGAGAATATTAACAAAAAGTTTTACTAGAAAAGTATGTTTATCCATCCTTTTTTTAAACGTATCATTTATCGTTACAGCACAAAAAACGATAACAGGTACAGTGACTGATAATAATGGCATTCCCATTCAAAAAGTTTCGGTATTGGTAAAAGGAACGAACATCGGAACTCTCACAAATGCGGAAGGTAATTACAGCCTTTCTGTTCCGGCAGATGCAAAAACGCTTGTATTTTCTTCAGTTAGTACGAGCCCGTTAGAAGTTGCCATCGGAAATCAGACAACCATTAGTCCTTCATTAAAACAATCCGAAACTGTACTAAGCGATGTGGTTGTAGTCGGATACGGAACTCAAAAAAGAACTTCCGTTACCGGTGCGATTTCGACAGTTACGAGTAAGGTAATTTCAGAACTGCCTGTTGCAAGTGTTCAGCAGGCATTGCAAGGCCGCGTTCCAGGTCTGCAGGTAACAAATAATGGCAGCCCGGGAACTTCACCAATTGTTACCATCAGGGGTATCAGTTCTATTTCTTATGCTTCCAATCCCCTGTATGTAATCGATGGATTTCCTACAGGCGATCTATCCATGTTTGATACCAGGGATATAGAATCTGTAGATGTACTAAAAGATGCGTCGGCTGCTGCTATATATGGCTCCAGAGCAACAAATGGCGTAATAATAATTACCACTAAAAAAGGCAAACGAGACGGGAAAATACACATAAGCCTTGATTCTTATTATGGAATCCAGGACGTTACAAAGAGATTAAGTTTGCTCAATCCGCAACAATTTGATCAGTATGCAATTGCTTATAGAGGAAGTAAGGTACCACGTCGTTTGGATCCATGGGTCAATCAACCTATCTATAAAGGTGCAAGCAATACTTATGGCAATAATGTAACTGATTGGCAGGATGCCTATTTTAAACAGGGACAGATGACCCAACATAATATTGGATTGAGCGGTGGCAATGAAGTTTCCCGTTTTTATGCTTCTGCCGGTTACTTTGACCAAACTGGTACGGCACCTTCTGTAGGATACAAACGCTATAATTTCCGTATTAATTCAGATCACCGGATCAGCAAAACCTTCAACTTTGGAGAAAATCTATACCTCGGTTATGGCAACCAATCCTATGATAATAATGAAACAGGTTCAAGATCAAATTTATTGAACGTTATCAGGATAATGCCTTATATGCCGGTTTACGATCCTACTACTACTGATGGATTCAGAGGCGTAAACTCAGTTTTGGACGGAGGCGACCCAACCAACCCGATAGAAGATGCGATGGTGAAAAATCCAGGAAACAGAACAACGTTGAAGATATTAGGAACTGTTTATGCTGAAGTAAACTTTACTAATTGGTTAAAATTCCGTTCAACCTTTGGAATGGATTATGCAAATGGATTAGACTATCGTTTTTCCCCGATTTTTAATGATAGTGGAACGATTGCAGGTTCAAGCGCCATATTAGCCACCATCACCAATAACAGGTCTATATCTGCTGTTCAATTGTACACCGAGCAATTTACATTTGACAAAACTTTTGGAAATTCTCATCTGAATGCAATTGCAGTTTATGAGTACCAAGGCCAAAGAATAAAGAATGAGAATTCGAGCGGCAATCAGTCATCAAACAATCTGAAAACACTCAACAATGCAAGTAACGTTTCTGTGCAGACTCTTGTTCAGAATCTTAACATCGAATCTTACATCGGTCGCGTAAGTTATGATTTTAAAAGTAAATACCTCATAAGTGGTGCCATTCGCCGTGATGGTGGTTCCTATTGGGCGCCTGGCAAAAAATGGCAAACCTTCCCATCCGGCTCTATCGGATGGAGAATAGATCAGGAAGAATTCATGAAGACTCAAACAAAGATTTCTGAATTAAAATTACGTGCAGGTTATGGAATCACAGGTCTGAATGGAGCAGTTTTAGGTGCTACACCATGGTTAGCCAGTGTGAGTGCCAATAGTGCGTAC
>DATILZ010000320.1:0-6219 GCA_035475995.1 Hanamia sp.
TTATTTCTGAAACCTCTGAATAAGATTTTTTTTGAAGGTAAAATAAATTTACACATTCCTGTTGCTCAGGATTTAATTGTTTTATCGCTTCTTGCATTTTTATCAGAAGCGCTTCTTTTTCAACGGAATCCGTTTTATCAATCTGTTCTTCCTCTGCCGGAATTATTTTTTCATTCAATTCTACAGAAACATTTTTATTCCCCCGAAGCTTCATTAAACAGTGATTTTTGGCAATCATATAAATCCAGCTTTTAAAATAATCCACTTTATACTTCTGCAATTCATTAATCACTTTTAAAAAAATTTGTTGCACACAATCGCGCGCATCTTCTTCATTTTTCAAATACTTCATACATACGCCCAGTAAGAGCATCGTATATCGTGGCAGCAGAATTCCCAACCACTTATTATCGTGGTCTTTATAAAAATTCTGCAGTAACTCTGCATCAGTGATGTCATTGTGCTTTATGGATTTCAAAAATGCTTTCTATTTTTTAGTAAAGATGTAAACTTAATTAATTTCCATAATTTACATTTGCAAAAACATTAATGAACTTATGGAATATATGGTGTGTTGTGTACCAGTAAGCCCTATGAGAGCAGAACCTTCACACAAATCAGAAATGGTATCACAACAATTGTTTGGAGAAAAGTCTTTCATACTTGAAAAAACTGCGGATAACTGGGTAAAAATTCAATTAAAATATGACAGCTACCAGGGATGGGTGCAGCAAAGCCACCTGGCAGAAATAGATGAAAGTCATTATCTGAAAACTGACAAAGACCTTACATCCGATTGGATAAATGAAGTAGATTATAACGGCCATATCATGTATGTGCCAATGGGAAGTTCATTAAGCGCTTTTAAAAACGGAAAGGCTTTCTGGAGAAGAAATTCGGTTCAGTTCAAAGGCAAAGTATGGAATCCGGAGGAAGTGAAGATCAATCCGAAACAAATCAAACAAATAGTTTTTAAGTTTTTAAACACTTCTTATTTGTGGGGCGGCAAATCCGTTTTTGGAATTGATTGCAGTGGTTATGCACAGGCCGTTTACAAACTCTTAAATGTATATCTTCCACGTGATGCCTGGCAGCAGGCAGAAGAAGGAAACAGCGTAAATTTTTTGCAGGAAGCTCAATGCGGTGATCTTGCTTTTTTTGATAATGAAAATGGAAAAATCATTCATGTAGGCATCTTGCTAAATGATCATGAAATTATTCATTCATCCGGAAAAGTAAGAATTGATAAAATAGATACACAAGGAATTTTGAATCTTGAAACGAAGCAACGGACGCATCAATTGAGAATCATCAAAAGATATTTCTAATCGCACTTTTGTACAAACATTTTTTCATTACTTCACATTTTAAATGATGTCGAAATAAAAAAAGAAATAAGCCTTTTATTCATTTACTGTCAAATAAAATCTTATAAAAGAGAATGTGGCTTATTTATTTGTTTTCTGTAAAATAAAAATATCCCGGAAAAAGCTGGTCATACTAATTTTATTCTTATATCATATACCAGGTCAGTTATTGACTTTATTTTAAATTCTCTACTATTTATACGAAGGGGATTTAAAATATAATTGAATTCCTCAGGAATAACAGAAGAAGGAATTCGTAGAACTGCTTTTTTTGAAGTCCTTATTAAATTGGATCCGAAATCCTGCGTTGAAGTAGGCGCAGGCACTTTTTTCCAATTACCGGGTAGGGAATCTTCATTGATTATTAATATTTCTGAATCTGGAATTTCAATTGTACTGATGCTTAATGCCCGTGGTATTTCATCCACATTTACATTTACTGTATATTCTAATAAAGAAAGAGCGCGGCTTTCCGAAGTATATAAGCAGGAAATACATTTATGATTCCATCTGCCTCCATTTATTTTAGCTCCTTCACCAGATAAATCGTTTGCATGTTTGGTTTTTCCAACTCTGTAAACTAACATTTATGAATTTAAGTAATTAGGAATAAATGCCGTAGTCAATTCTTCCAATGAGGTTTTTTACTTCCTCACGTCCAAATTGGTTATCAATCAAATCATAAGGAATTTGACCACCGAGCGCTTTGTTTGGCTTTGACATCCATTGATTAAAACGTTCTTTGTCTTCAAAAACTTCAAAACCATAAGAATAGAGATCTGCCATTCCTACTATTTTTTCACTAAGACCAGCGCCAAATCTTTCACCTCTTTTTTTGTTGATTAATGTAGCACGTGTAACTGACAGAGCTTTTGCCAGCATTGTATAATCTAAATCTGCTTTATTTTTTAGGAGTTCTAAATCTTTTTTAGTTACTCCATCGCGCGCAATGTGCATCTTTTCAAAGGCTGATAATTCCCTTTCAGGTTTTTGGGTTGCATTTGAAAGGATAACGTCGAATTTATAATTGCTGGCATAAGCAGCTTCGGGTTCGCCGAGGATGTTAGCATTTAAAGATTCATCTTGTTGGTATTCTACCGGAGCAGATTTCTTTTTTTGCATAGTATAACTATTTTAATTCCTAAGTACAAATTTATACTTTTTTTCCGGTAAAAAAATTTTATTTAAAAAATTCGAAAATTCTGAATAATAGAAGAATTGAAATGTAAGCCTTTGCTATTTTAAAAAATCTTTCTTTAATAAAAATAATTGAGTGTGTATTTTTCACATTTTAAATCAAAGAGGTTAAATTGTGTTTTTTTAATGGATAAAAAAAATGAAGATTAGTTTTTATATAAGATATTCAACAGTTTTTGGTGAAGAGCTTTTTATTTTAGGTAATAATGAATTTTTAGGTGATAATGATGCTTCAAAATCAATTCCACTCGTATGGTACAACGAGGATTTTTGGCGTGTAACTATTGACTTTCCGGAAGATTTTGACGACATTATTCATTATAAATATATCTTAAAGGATAAAAAAGGAATTGAAATTTTTGATGGGGAAGAAAATCGTTTTATAGATATTTCAACTAATAGATCAAAATCTTATTCTGTTTTTGATACGTGGAATGCAGCGGGAAATGTGTGGAATGTTTTTTTTACCCGGGCATTTAGCAAAATATTATTACCACCTGTTACAAAAATTAAAATCCCAAAAGCGAAAAAGGCAAATCATATTTTTCGTGTAAAAGCGCCTTTGCTAAACCCCGGAGAAACGATTTGCCTGTGTGGATCTACCAGGAATTTGAGGAGCTGGAATACGAATGACGTAATAATTCTCACACCAGAAAATAACTGGTACACAACATATGTGTATCTTGAAGAAAACGAGTGGCCGGCTACTTATAAGTACGGTATTTATAACATTATCCAAGAAAGATTTATAGGTTTTGAAAATGGTGAAAACCGGGTAATCCGCAAGTTTGAAGAAGAAGAAAAAGGTATTACTATTTTTAATGATGGGTTTGTAAATTACCAGGCTTCACTTTGGAGAGGCGCCGGAGTTTCAATTCCAGTCTTTAGTTTGCGCTCCGAAAAAAGTTTTGGAGTCGGCGAATTTGCGGACATTAAATTATTGATTGATTGGGCAAAGAAAACCGGCTTAAAACTCATCCAGCTTTTACCAATAAATGATACGTCAGCTCATCAGGATTGGCGCGATTCTTATCCTTATGCAGCAATTTCAGCATTCGCCTTACATCCAATCTATATTAATCTTCAAAAGGTTGCCGGAACAGAATTTTCTTCCATAATAAAACCATTGAAAAAGAAACAAGAACATCTGAATGAACTGAAAGAATTTGACTATGAAAAGGTAATGAAATTGAAGCTTTCAGTTTTGAAAGAATTGTTTGAGGCAAAGAAAAATGATTTTAAAAATGATGTCACTTATTTTGAATTCTTTGAATTGAACCGGCATTGGCTGGTTCCTTACGCAGCCTTTTCATACTTGCGTGATAAATATAAAACACCTGATTTTTCCGAATGGAAAAGTTATAAAAGTTATAATGAACAAACGATCCAGAAGTTTGTCTCTCCTTCACAAAAGCATTATGACATCATTTTATTTTACTATTTTATACAATATCATTTGCATTTGCAAATGAAGGAAGTAGCAGATTATGCACACAATCAGAAAATTGTTTTGAAGGGCGATATTCCCATTGGAGTATATCGCTTTGGATGTGATGCCTGGGTAAATCCCGGCTTGTATAATATGGATGAACAGGCGGGAGCGCCGCCAGACGATTTCGCTGTAAAGGGCCAGAACTGGGGCTTTCCAACATACAACTGGCACGAAATGAGCAAAGATCATTACAATTGGTGGCGTAGGCGTTTTGATCAGATGAGTAATTATTTTGACTCCTTTAGAATTGATCATATTCTTGGATTTTTCAGAATCTGGAGTATTCCCATGGATGCGGTTCAAGGTATTATGGGAAGATTCGTTCCAGCTATTCCGGTTGATATTTCTGAATTTTATCAAAGAAATATTTCGTTTAATCATGACCGTTATTGTCAGCCATTTATAACAGAAGATGTGCTGACAACTATTTTTAAACAAAGAAAAGATGAAGTAAAAGAAAAATTTCTGGAGGAAATTTCAAATGGAAATTTCAAGCTAAAAGAATTTGTAAATACACAGGCAAAAGTTGCACAACTTTTTAAAAAAGAGGAAGAGCAGGTTATAAAAAATGGCCTGTTTGATTTGATCAGTAACGTGATTCTTTTTGAAGAAGAAAATTCAAACAGACAAAGATTTCATTTCAGAATTTCTATAGACAAAACATCGTCTTTTTTCCTGCTGGATAATTATACAAAAAGCGTTTTATGGCCTCTTTACATTGATTATTTCTACTATCGGCAAAATGATTTCTGGAAAAAAGAAGCGATGAAAAAATTACCTTCTTTAAAACGAAATACCAACATGCTGGTATGTGGTGAAGATCTGGGAATGGTGCCGGCTTGTGTTCCTGAGGTAATGCGTGAATTAGGAATTTTAGGATTAGAAATAGAACGGATGCCTAAAACACCAGGAACAGAATTTTTCCATCCAAATGATGCGCCTTATTTATCAGTTGTAACTCCTTCCACACACGACATGAGTACCATCCGCGGCTGGTGGGAAGAAAACCGGCAACAAACTCAAAGATTTTACAATTACATGCTTGGACAATATGGTGAAGCACCGTTACATTGTGAACCCTGGATCAACAAAAAAATTATTTTGCAACATTTATATTCTCCGGCAATGTGGAGTATTTTTCAGCTATCCGATTTGCTTGGAATGGATCAAAAAATCAGGAGGAATAATGCTTTAGAAGAAAGAATTAACCTTCCTTCCGATCCAAATCATTACTGGCATTATCGCATGCATTTTAATTTAGAAATTTTATTAGAAGAAAAGGATTTTAATGAAGAATTAAAAAAATATATAAAGGAAAGCGGGAGAAACATTTTATGATTTTAAGATACAGAAAATCAGATTTAAGATTTAAACATCCATTCACAATTTCAAAAGGAACCAAAACTCATCAACCGGCTTTATTAGTAGAGCTTGAATTCTTTGGTATTAAAGGTTATGGCGAAGCACCCGCAATTACCTATTACAATATTCCTGTCGAAAAAATGATTGCAGATATTGAATCGAAAAAAAAGTTTATTGAAAAATTTTCTTTTACCGAACCGGATAGATACTGGCATTATCTGCATCATCTCCTCCCGGATAATCCTTTTTTAGTGTGTGCATTGGATATGGCCGGATGGGATATTTATGGGCAAATTAAACGTAAACAATTGTATCAATTATGGAATCTTGATATTTCAAAAAATCCATTGACAGATATTACTATTGGCATTGATACAATTGAAAACATGGTTTTAAAAATGAAGGAAACTCCATGGCCCATTTATAAAATAAAATTAGGGACAACCGATGATATTCAGATCATGCAGGAATTAAGGAAGCATACAGATGCTGTTTTAAGGATCGATGCAAACGCGGCATGGAAAGCTGAAGAAGCTCTTGAAAAAATAAAGATCTTCAAAGAATTAAATGTTGAATTTATCGAACAGCCATTGGCAAAGGATGATTGGGGAGGGATGAAATTTTTATACGAAAATTCTCCATTGCCGCTAATTGCAGATGAAAGTTGTGTATCAGAATATGATGTGGAAAAATGCAAAGGATATTTTCATGGGATCAATATTAAATTAACGAAATGCAGTGGCATGACTCCTGCTTTAAGAATGATAAAAAATGCACGTTCTTTAGGAATGCAGGTAATGG
>DATILZ010000321.1:0-5633 GCA_035475995.1 Hanamia sp.
GGGCAAAAATAAAGAAAGCACATGGTAAGGCAAATTTCATCATTGCAGAATGCGTTGACGAATTGTTAATAACATTGGTAATTAAACTGATTGATTACGCATTCAAAGTGTTTTTGTAAATGTTAACCGGGGCATCCACAAACGAACAAATATTAATGATTCGTGTTTTCTCTTTTAGTGAAAAATGCAGGCGTTTTATTATAAAAAAATAAATTCAATGTGGTATTCTTTCCACTCCTGTTAGTAGAATCCACATTTAAAAAATGCATTTTCACTTAACTTTTAAAAAAGTAAACTTTTATGGCAATTAATTAACAATTCGAACGTTGATGATGGGAAGGTATCGAAAAATTGTGATGTTATTTAACGGATACGATTGGCGCCTTTTGAATATTACGTTAAACCTTAATGATCAAGAGATGAAGCATAAAAATGAAAAAACGACCATTCTTTTTGTCAGCAAAAATGCCCAGAGATTAAAGCCGGTGCTGGTTTCAAGCGGTTTGATTCTCAATTGGAAAAAATATGTTGCCGGACTTGCCATTGTTTTTTTGTGCCTGGCAGGCGCTGTTGTCTATCTGGTTTTGATGAATAATAAAGAGAGAATGACCACCGAAATTCTTTCACAAAAAATACATTCTTTACATGTGGTATTTAAAGAAGTAGATACTTCGCAGATGCGTCAGAAATTTATAAAGATTGATAAACAGCTATCTGCAATAAATGGTTTTTTAAAAGCAAGGGGCATCCAGCCAGCGTTTAAAAAAGGAGTAGGAGGGGAAACCGACAGTGATGTTTTATCCGCTGATGAGATCACTAATTTTTATGAAAAATATTTGGGACGTATTGCTTACAATCTTTCTTACACACCTTTAGGTTTGCCTTTTCAAGGCACGATCACCTCCACATTCGGACATCGTGAAAATCCTTTTGGCGGTGAAAATGTAGAAACACATAAAGGTCTTGATATCAGCGGCCCTCTTGGTTCTCCGGTAAAAGCGATGGCAAAGGGCGAAGTAGAATTTGCGGGAGTGAGAGGTGGATTTGGTAATTGCATTATTTTAAAGCATGCGAACGGATACGAAACACTTTACGGGCATTTATCAAAAATATTAGTAAAACCAGGCGATCAGATTAATATCGGGCAGGAGATTGGAAAGATCGGTTCTACCGGCCGTTCTACCGGCCCACATCTTCACTATGAAGTTCATAAAAACGGACAAAAGATTAATCCTCAATCATTTTTAACCCTCAATTAATTATGTTTAAAAAAAACAAGGAGCAACAACCATTAGACATCAACCAGGAACAGATTTCCACGATCATTGGTGAAGGATATATTTTTACAGGAGAATTGCGCGGTGCTTCTGTTATCCGCATCGAAGGAAAAATTATTGGAAATGTAAATGTGGAAGGAGGAGTGGTATTGGGAGAAAAAGGAAAAATTGAAGGAGATATTCATACCCGTTCTGCCATTATTTATGGAACCATTTCTGGTAATGTAAAAGCGAATCAGCTTGAAATAAAAAAGACCGGTTGCGTAAACGGAGATATCACAACTGATACACTGGAAATAGAACTGGGCGCACAATACAACGGAAAATTAAATATGCAGCGCAAACAATTGGTAGATGAGGAAGCTGCGAAAAAAGCTTCTTAGAATTTTACTTTGCCATCAACCCTGCTTCTCTCAGCAGGCCAAAAAATATCAGTATTTTTTATTTTCTTTCAATCGCCGCCGATTGAACCTTAATGTTTTTTGATTTGAAAGGGAACTGCATTGATCTTTCCTGTTTGTGCTTTAAAGCTAATCAAAGCGTTGCAAAAAGAAAGTTTGAAAAGCCAGCTCATCATTTCCCTAAAAAAATAAAAACAAACGAATAATTAAAAACAGCCTGAGAAACACAGATTAAGGTTTCTGTGCCATTCAGAATGTACTTTCGATGTCATTGAATACGGTATTTCCTAACGCATTTTAATTTATCTTCGCAGCCCAAAAAAACAAGTTCTTAAGACATGTTAAGCAGAAGAAATATCCGGGTAAAAGTGATGCAAACGCTTTACAGTATTGAATCTATGAATAAAGAAACGCGTCCCGGTGAACCATTACAGATCCTGCGCAAAAAGCTTGAAAATTCGCAGCAGCTTTTTACCTTCATGGTATATTATATCCTTGAAGTGGCCCGATATGCTGAAAAAGATGCGTTACAGAAATCACAAAAATATTTGCCCACTAAAGGAGATTTGAGCGTAAATACCAAAATTGCAGGGAACCAGTTGGTATGGGAAATTGATGAAAATAAATCGTTTCAAAAATCAATAGAAAAGTTCAAAATAAAGTATTTGATGAATGATGAATTAATTCGTAAATCTTATTTTGCTTTGATCAAATCTGCTGAGTATAAGGAATATATTGCGGCTCAATCAAGGGATAAAAAATCTGAAAAAAATATTTTGGAATTCATTTTCTCTGACCTGATGATCCCTGATGAATATTTTCTGAGCGATGTGGAAGAAAAATTTATTCATTGGGATGATGATGCGGAAATGATGATTCTTTTGATGGCCAAATTTCTTCAAAAACCGGCTGTTTTTAATTTTGAAGAAATGGTTGGGGACGAGAAAATGAAATTTGCTGTTGATCTTCTGAATGCGGTGATTGATAAAGATGCCTATTGCCTTGAGATGATCAAACCAAAATTGAAAAACTGGGATTCAGAAAGGATTGCACTGCTCGATATGATTTTAATCAAAATGGGTATATGCGAATTATTGTATTTTGAAACCATCCCTACAAAAGTAACGATCAATGAATATATTGACCTGGCAAAAGAATACAGCACCGAGCAAAGCGGACATTTTGTAAATGGTATTCTTGATAATCTTCATAAAGAATTGCTATCGCAAAATAAAATCCATAAGACCAATTATAAAAACAGTACTTTATAATACCTTCGCGCGATGAAAAAAAATCATTTAAATAAAATATTTCTCTTTATTTGTTTTGCAGCAATTTTATGTTCCTGCAATATCAGAAATGAAAAATATAAACACGACATGCAGGCACAACTAAAGCCTCATTTCGATGATACTACTACCGTACAAATGATTGATTCTGTATATAATTTTGGTAAAGTAACTGATGGCGAAAAAGTAATTTACAATTATCGTTTTAAAAATACCGGCAGCAAGCCTTTGATCATTTCTTCTGCAAGTGCCAGTTGTGGTTGTACCGTTCCTGAGAAGCCTGAAGAGCCGATCAAGCCTGGGGAGACCGGCTTTTTAAAAGTGGTTTTCAACAGTGAAGGCAGGGTAGGACCGACACATAAAACAGTTACGGTAATTTCCAATGCTTATCCGGCATTTCCGGTTTTATTATTGACAGGAGAAGTGGTTTCAAAAAAATAATTTTTTCTTAATTAAATTTCTTAACCGCTGTAAAAACAGCAAACAAAACAACAAAACAAACAGTATGAATTTAGCAACAGTATTTTTAATGTTAGGTGAAGGCGGCAAAGGCGGCGGCGGATTTCAATTTGTGTTTCTGGGATTGATGGTCCTCGTGTTTTATTTTTTTATGATTCGCCCCCAGGCCAAAAAAGCAAAACAACAAAAAACATTTATGACGGGTTTGCAGAAAGGTGATAAAGTAGTTACCATCGCTGGCATTCATGGTACTATTAATAAAATGAATGATGACGGCACTTTCATGTTGGAAGTAAATCCCGGTTCATATATTAAAATGGAAAAAAGCGCGGTGAGCATGGAGATGACTGCAAATCTGAATAAGACGCCTGCGCCGATAAAATAGTTTTTCGATGATGTCTGATACGATGTTAGATGTACGAAGTACGATGTAATTTCATGTCGGCTTCGTACATTTTATTTTTGGATTTTTATAAATCAGAAATCAGAAATCATAAATCAGGATCCATGCTTCGAATAGGACTAACCGGTGGAATTGGCAGTGGCAAAAGCACTGTTGCGCGCATTTTTAATGTGCTTGGCATTCCTGTTTATAGTTCGGATGAGGCAGCTAAAAGATTGATGAATGAAGACGAAGAATTGAAAAATAATATCATCAAATCATTTGGGAAAGAATCTTATTCTAACGGGAAACTAAACCGTAAATACCTGGCAGCACACGCTTTCAGGGATCGAACTAAAATTGAACTGCTAAATTCTTTGGTTCATCCTGCAACAATAAAAGATGCAACTGCATGGATGGAAAGACAAACTACACCTTACATTATAAAGGAAGCGGCATTAATTTTTGAAAGCGGTTCTGATAAATTTTTGGATGTGGTAATTGGTGTAAAATCTCCACTTTCTTCAAGAATTGAAAGAACTATGAAACGAAATAATGTAACTGCTTCTGAAGTGGAAGCGAGGATAAAGTTGCAAATGGATGAGGAAGAAAAAATGAATTTGTGTGATTATATTATTGTAAATGATGAACAACAAATGCTGATTCCACAGGTGCTTTTGTTGCATCACAGGTTCTTGAAAGAAGCAAATTCTTGAAAACTCATTTAGCCATATTAATCTTTCCATACTTTCATTAGGATTTGTTTGGAAATGATTGAAAGATACAAGGAGATTGCTTTGTTCCTCCCAATGACGGAATACAATCGCTATCATATCTTTGGGATAAAACCCGGTAGGATGTTTGTCGTTTAGAACAATTATTGTTGATGAATCAGATATCTCTGAAATAAAACCGTCAATTGTTAACACAGGCAATTACAAAAAAATTAATTAACCCAAGTTGCTAGATAAAAAGAGCATCGAATAAAGAGTAATTTTGAGTTACAACGCTTAAAACCCCTTTACCGATGCTCCAGGAAGATAAAATTATATCAATTTTTTGTTTAGTGGATGATTTATTAAAAGCGATAGGCCATCAGGAAGACAAAAGAAGAAAGGTTAGCGATAGTGAAATAATAACAACAGCCATTGTTTCATCTCTTTATTTTGGAGGCCATTTAGATAATGCCAGAGGTTTTATGAAGATGACCGGCCTTTCACCTGCTATGTTGGATAAAAGCAGATTTTGTAGAAGATTTCATAATCTGGAATCATTATTATATAGTTTGTTTTTTCAGATGGGGCAATATTTAAAAGATATTAGTGGAGCAAGGGATTATATAATAGATTCTTTTCCTGTAGCTGTTTGTGATAACATAAGAATTGCTAATTGTAAAATTTTAAAAGGTAAACAATGGCGGGGTAAACAAAGTAGCATGCGTCGTTATTTTTATGGTGTGAAAGTGCAGGTGCTTACAACTGAAACCGGTATTCCTGTTGAGTTTGGCTTTGTTCCCGGTTGCGAAAGTGATGTGCAGGCACTAAAGAAATTGCCTTTAAGTGTAGCGCCGGAAAGTAATATTTATGGCGATTCAGCATATACAGATTATACCATTGAAGAGGAGGCAAAACAAGGAGATGGAATTAATTTACTGATCCAAAGAAAATGCAACTCTAAAAGAAAAGATGAGCCATGGATGAGGTTTTTAAAAGAATATAGCCGGAAGAGAATTGAAACAACTTTTAGTGAAATAAAGAATTTGTTTTTAAGAAAAATTCATGCAGTGACATTTAAAGGGTTCTTGCTCAAAATATTAATGTTTATA
>DATILZ010000322.1:0-6272 GCA_035475995.1 Hanamia sp.
AGCAATTATTGATTCTGTTGCAACAGAAAGTCATCCAAACGATATGGCATTTACCAAAAACGGTAGCTTTCTTTATGTAGCAAATGCAAACAGCAACAGCGTTTCAGTTATTGATACTAAAAAACAAAAAGTGATTGAAACACTTTCTGCAAGCCTTTTTCCAAACGCGCCGGCAGGAAGTACAACCAACAGTGTTGCATTATCAGCTGATGATAAAACTTTGTATATCGCTAATGCTGATAATAATTGTCTCGCTGTTTTTAACGTATCAAAACCCGGTTCATCCCGCTCCTTTGGATTTATTCCTACAGGCTGGTATCCTACTTGTGTGCGTGTTGCTGGCAGTTCTCTTTTAGTTACAAATGGAAAGGGATTTGAATCGATTGCAAATCCATATGGGCCACAACCTGATAACAAAAAAATAAAAACGCCTTATCAAAAAGAAATCACTTCCGAAGGCAAGCAACCGGTGCAATATATTGGCAGTTTATTCAAAGGATCACTTTCATTTATTCCAATTCCGAAAACCGGTGAATTGGAAAAATATTCTATCGAGGTTTATAAAAATACTCCCTACAACAAGAATAAAGAAGCCTTGGCTGCCGGTGAAGCAGGAAATCCGGTTCCTCAAAAAGTTGGTGCTTCTTCACCAATTAAATATGTGTTTTATGTGATCAAAGAAAACCGTACCTACGACCAGGTTTTAGGCGATATGAAAGAGGGAAACGGTGATAGTTCTTTATGTCTTTTTGGTGAAAAGATTACACCGAACCTTCATGCTATCGCAAGAAATTTTGTGCTGCTTGATAATTTTTATGATGATGCAGAAGTAAGTGCAGACGGGCACAACTGGAGCACTGCGGCTTATGCAACAGATTATGTTGAAAAAACTTGGCCTACCAATTACAGTGGCCGCGGCGGAACTTATGATTATGAAGGAACGCGCAAAATTGCTTATCCCGCAAAAGGATTTATCTGGGATTACTGCAAACGTGCAGGAATCAGTTACAGGAATTATGGCGAATTTGTGCATAATGGAAAAGAGCCAATCCTTCCGGCAATTGTTGGACATTTTTGTCCGGGCTTTCCTGATTTTGATTTAAGCATCCAGGATGTTTATCGTGAAAAAATATGGGAGCATGATTTTGATTCCTTACTTGCAATTAATGATGTACCAAAATTTTCTACCGTTCGTTTTCCTGACGATCATACAAGCGGAATGAGGAAAGGCGCATACACTCCTTATGCTGCTGCAGCCGATAATGATCTCGCTGTTGGCCGCTTTATTGAGCACATTTCTAATAGCCCAATCTGGAAAGAAAGTGCGATTTTTATAGTAGAAGATGATGCACAAAATGGACCGGATCATGTGGATGCACATCGTTCTACAGCATATGTTATCTCCCCATATGTAAAACGCAATTTTGTAGATCACACTATGTATTCCACTTCAGGATTATTGCGTACGATGGAATTGATTCTCGGACTTCCGCCTATGAGCCAGTATGATGCAGCGGCAATGCCATTATTCAGGTCGTTTACTGCTACGCCAGATTTTACAACTTACACAACCATCCCTGCAAATATTGACATTAATGAAAGAAATACCGCATGGAATAAATTAGCAAAAGAATCGGCTAAATTTAACCTGGCCGTAGAAGATGCAGCTCCGGACATTCCTTTTAATGAAGTGATCTGGAAAGCGATAAAAGGTGAAAACAGCGTAATGCCTACGCCACGGCACAGTGCATTTTTAAAATTACAGGAAAAAGCAGATGATGATGATTAAGATTAAAATAAATTATTTTAATCTTAAGTGGCAGTAAACAAACAAAAAATACAGATTCATATTTAAAAAAAGCAGAGATTTTAAAAGTTGACAACTTTGATTATGGAAGTCCTACAGTTTGCTTCATTCCGGTAAATATGGTTTTCCATACAAGATTAAAAAAAGATTTATAAATATTGCGTTCAAACTGTGGCGTAGCTTTTCGCAGCCCGGAAGAGGCAGGATTACTGTTTTTCACTGTCAGGTTTGCTGCCAGGCTTGCAAAACCTCTTTTTTTCATCTCCTTTGTATTTTTATCCCTTTTTAAAACATCTACTTTCAAATCTTCATATTTCATAACAAAATTTCCGCTTGCAGTTGTATCGTTTCCTTTGAAATTAAAATCAATAGAATTGATTTTGCCTGAGTTGATGTTTATCAATGCCATTGGAATGGAAACTTTATTCAGAATTGAGGCATCAAAGGCACCGGTGTGGCCGTTTGTAAAGAAATCCCCGTGATTGCTGCTCAATAAAAATTTAAAATTTCCGCTGATGGGAATTGCATTTAAAATATCGGATTCAAAGGAAATATTCAACAAATTATTTTTTTGAATTGCTGCCGAAACATTGGTGATATTGGTAATGTTGAGGTTAGAATTTGTGAAACTTACAACACCTACGCTATCGCTTACTGTTTCGTTTTCTTTGTATTCGATGTACGCTTTTTTTAAACTAGCAGTCGAAATATTTATCGGAAGATCTATTTTTTGAAGCAGTTGAGAAGGATAATTACCTACTTTACTTTTTTGTGGCAAGGGTTTATGCAGATCATGATAAATTTTTGCAACGGTATTTTCAACAACCAGGTTTGATGCGGTTAATTTATTATCCAACAAATCATTCATCACAATATTTTTCAAAGAAATTCCCTGCAAATGCACATCATACCTGTCGATCTGGTGATTAAATTTATTGACAAACTGCCGCTCACCAGCAAAGGGAACAATATCAAACGAATGAATACTTAATTCACGCTGCAACGAATTGAGCGTGATATTTCCTGCATTAAAAGAATAAAATCCATCTTTACTTTTAACCGATAATTTTGTCAGTGAAACTTCAGCTTCTCTTGTAAAATCCATTGGATGCATTTGTAATTCTACAATCTGACCTGCTTTCACTTCATTTACTTTTATCGAAATATTTCCAACTGTATAATTGCTTTTTGCAAAAGGAACAAAAGTTACTTTTGGAAAATCAAGATGTTTCATATAAGCGCCATAAACATTCAAAAAACCTGTGCTATCAGCACTTTTCACGGTCTTAACCGAAGTTGTTTTTAATGTTGGCAGTGGCAGTTGATACAGGATAATGCTGTTGCATAAAATGGTATCAATTACCAGATTTTTATTTTTTACTATTTCATTTGAATTCACACCATTTAGCGTCAGGCCTTTTGCATCTAAAAGGCGTATAGAAGCTGATGTATCGTTTTCAAATCTGTTCACAGAAATCTGGTCAAACAAAAGTTGTCTTTGCTTGCCTAAAAAATGCACTTTTTTCACGCTCAGTTCCTTACGATTGTGATTATACGAAAAAAAAGAATCTATGGTAAAAGCAGCTTGCCTGCAAAACAATATTCGTGTAGTATCCAAATGATGAGCACTATCTATTAAGATATCCTGTAGCAGCAAGTTCCCATTCATAAAATCGAAATTCGTTGTTTTCTTAAAAAAATCAATACCCTTTGCATTCAAATGATTTATAAAAACAAAACCAACTTTTATAAAATCAAGCTTTCTCAAAATTTGTTTATAAACTTCATTCGCCTCCAGTTGAATTTTAGTTCCTTTTTGCAAAGGTTTTAGAGAATATAATGTGACATATGGGGCATCGATTATTACAGAATCGCCCTGCAAAGACGTTCCCTCCAACGCTTTTGCGGTTTTGACACCTGTAACTGTTAATGATTTTATGGTTATGTCCAGTAAAAAATCGGGCATATTTTCCACAGGTAATTTTTTTGCCCGGCTTGTATCAGGAATGATCCGGATGTTTTTTATGGAAGCATTTCCGGTCACTTCGTCAAAAGAAAGTGATTCATACTCAATTCTATATAGACTGTCAGTGTGTTCTGCAACTTTTGCAGAAATGCTGTTTTCTACGATTTTGTACTTAAACTGCTGCCATATAAAATAGCCGCCAGCGCACAGTAACAAAATAGCTGCAAGGATGAATAACAATTTTTTGGATAATCTTTTCATATAACAGATAGTTATGGTTGTATGCAAATCAAGCACCAATTTAATTAAAAATTAAAGTTTTAGATTTGACATCAATACAAATCTTATGAATATAGACTTAAACAAAAATGAGGATTTCAATAAAATAGCCTGGAGTAATATTAAAACATTGGTTGATAAAATCGAAGAAGGAGGCGGCAAAAAGGCGATACAAAAACAAAAAGAACGAAATAAATTAACGGCGCGCGAACGGATAGAATACCTGTTGGATAAAGAAAAAACTTTTATAGAAATAGGTGCTTTTGCAGGTTACGGGATGTATGAAGAATATGGTGGATGTCCTGCTGGTGGCACTGTGGCAGGTGTTGGCTATGTTGGCGGCAAGCAATGCGTTATCGTTGCAAATGACCAAACGGTAAAAGCAGGAGCGTGGTTTCCCATTACCGGAAAAAAGAATTTGCGAATGCAGGAAATTGCAATGGAAAATAATCTTCCGGTAATTTACCTTGTAGATAGCGCCGGAGTTTTTTTGCCAATGCAGGATGAAATTTTTCCTGACAAGGAACATTTCGGAAGAATTTTTCGGAATAATGCAAAAATGAGCGCGATGGGAATTACTCAAATTGCAGCAGTAATGGGTCCATGTGTTGCAGGTGGCGCATATCTTCCTATTATGAGTGACGAAACGATCATGGTAGAAGGTCATGGTTCTATTTTTTTAGCCGGCCCATATTTAGTAAAAGCAGCAATTGGAGAAAGTACGGATAATGAAACCTTAGGCGGAGCTTCAACACATACTGAAATCAGCGGTATAGCAGATTATAAATTTAAAACAGAAGAAGAATGCCTTGATTGTGTAAAAGAAATTGTTTCAAAACTTGCTGATACTCCAAAAGCGGGATTTGACAGAATCGCACCAATTACTCCGGCAAAAGAACCTTCAGAAGTATATTCGATCTTTCCTGAAGGAAATTTGAAACCTTATGATATGCATGAGATAATTGAAACGATTGTCGATGCATCTTCATTCCTTGAGTTCAAAAAAGATTATGGTAAAACCCTTATTTGCGGCTATGCACGCGTGGATGGATGGGCGGTTGGAATTGTTGCCAATCAAAGGTTGAATATCAAAAATAAAAAAGGCGAATTACAAATTGGTGGAGTAATATATAATGACAGCGCTGATAAAGGAGCGAGGTTTATTATGAATTGCAATCAGAAAAAAATTCCTTTGATTTTTTTGCAGGATATTACCGGCTTCATGGTTGGGACAAGAAGCGAACATTCCGGAATTATAAAAGACGGAGCAAAAATGGTAAATGCTGTTGCCAATTCTGTTGTTCCAAAAATCACTTTTATTCTTGGAAACTCTTATGGTGCCGGCAATTACGCGATGTGTGGCAAAGCGTATGATCCAAGATTTATTTATGCATGGCCTTCTGCAAAAATAGCAGTGATGGGAGGGGAGCAGGCAGCAAAAACTTTATTACAAATAGAAGTTGCTTCTTTAAAAGCAAAAGGAAAGGAAATTACCCTGGAAAATGAAGAGAATCTTTTGAAAGAAATGATGGATAAATATGCAAGTCAGACTACGGCTGTTTATGCAGCTGCACGCTTATGGGTAGATGCAATTATTGATCCGCAAAAAACCCGAAAGTTCATTTCTGAAAATTTATCAGCCGCAAATCATAATGCCAAAATTGAAGAATTTAAAACGGGTGTTTTCCAGGTATGATTTTTTTTGAATTTTTAACTGCTGTCTTTAAAAAAGCAGGAAGTTTTGAATTACTTCTAACAAAGAGAATAAAACTTTTCTAAAATTTTTGACCATTTTGGTTAAACGTTTTAAAATAATGCTGGTTTTTTTGTTTTAATATCTATAAAATAGTCATTTTCTTAAAAATTATCCAATACTAATAAAACAGTAATTTTACGGTATTGCAAATTCAAAAAATGCACTCTATGTTTGCACCAGAATTATGAATAACTGTTTAAAAATTCATTTTTCAAAAAACTAATCCTGCATATTCTGAAGATCAACCAGATCGTTAAAATCAGATTTTTAAACCTCAAATACAAGGAATGGCTTTCAAATTTACTTCTGTGAATAAGTATTATACCAATCTGCTTGCTTACTTTACTTTTCTTATTGTTTCACAAGAATCATTTGAAAATCAGTTTTGCCCGCTGTTGCAAAAAGTAACTCCATTCTTTCGTAAAGAGATTTTAATCTAAAGCATAAGTCCAATTTTATTGAAG
>DATILZ010000323.1:0-3520 GCA_035475995.1 Hanamia sp.
CTTCTTTATTTACTTTAATGGAATAATTCAAATGAACCGCGTCATATATTTTAGGTTCCGTTTCTGTCAGATGCCCTTCCACATCCACTGAAAAATCCGAAAAATTTACACGCATTTTATTTAAAATGTTTACTACATCAAAACCGGTGCAGCCGGCCAGAGACACAAGCATCAGGGCTTTTGGCCGTGTGCCGATATTTTTGCCACCAGCAGCTTCCTCTGTATCAATTTCTATTTTATGCCCATTTACTTCTGCCGTAAAATTCATTCCGCCTTTAAAAAGCGTGTGGATCCTATTTGACGCCATTTTATTTATTTAAATAAGAAAAAGAACGGCAAAATTACTTCTTTTTATAAATGAGATTTTACGCCATCCGAAATTTGCTGCGCGCTCATTGCTCCCGATTGCCTCCAGAGGATCTTTCCTTCTTTAAAAAGAATCAAAGTAGGTACACCTTGAATATTATATTGCTGGGCAGCTTTTTGGTTTCTGTCAATATCTATTTTTATCACTCTTAATTTACCATTGTTATTCTGTGCAAAGCGTTGTAATTCAGGCGCCATCATTTTGCATGGGCCACACCAGGTAGCGTGAAAATCTACCAAAACCGGTTGCTTATTATTTATTAAATCTCCAAATGTTTCCATAACAAAAATTCCATCATAAATTGTGCCATTAGGAGAGGTATCAGGTGACTACCTTCAACTTTTGGCCTTCCGCCTCTTTAACATTTTATCCTGAAAACTTTCAATTTTTATTTTTCAGGTAAATATTTCTTTATTACCTTTGCCGTCCGAAAAAAAAGAACACTATGGCTAGAGTATGTCAGGTAACAGGAAAAAGGCCGATTACAGGTAATACTGTTTCGCATTCAAATATTAAAACCAAAAGAAGGTTTTTACCAAACCTGCAGAAGAAAAGATATTTTCTGGCAGAGGAAGACAAATGGATCACTTTAAAATTATCTTCTGAGGCGATCCGTACCATTAATAAAAATGGCCTTTATACTGTAGTGAAAGAAATGAGGTTAAAGGGAGTTAAAATATAAATGCTTCATTAGCATATTAGCTAATTATCACATTATTAAATTATTAAAATGGCAAAGAAAGGAAACAGGGTTCAGGTAATTTTGGAATGCACTGAGCACAAGGCTTCGGGTCTTCCAGGCACAAGCCGTTACATTACCAAAAAGAATAAAAAAAACACCCCTGAACGTCTGGAATTGAAAAAGTTCAATCCGATTTTAAAGAAAGTTACGGTTCATAAAGAAATTAAATAATTAGCTAATTGGCTTTCATTAGCATATTATCACATTATCAAATTATAAAAAATGGCAAAATCAGCAAAAACAGCGATAAAAACCAAAGACCAGAAAGCGGCAGCAGATGCAAAAAACTGGACTAAAGTAGTTCGTGTAGTACGCAGCCCAAAATCAGGCTCTTATACTTTTAAAGAATCTATTGTTCATAAAGACAAGATCAAAGAGCATCTGGGAAGTTAATTTTGATCAGAAATTATTTTTATTAAAGCTATCCTGCAACAGTTGCGGATAGCTTTCTTTATTTTTAACCAATAATAACTTTTTTAAAGATGGGAATTTTTGATAAGATTTTTGGAAAAAAAGAACAAAAGGAAACGCTTGACCAGGGATTGGAAAAAACAAAAGCCGGCTTTTTCGATAAAATAACCAAAGCGATTGCAGGAAAAAGTACGGTAGATGAAGAAGTACTGGATGACCTGGAAAATGCTTTGGTAAGTGCAGATGTGGGTGTGGATACGACTGTAAAAATCATTGATGGAATTGAGAAGAGAGTTGCTAGGGATAAGTATGTAAATACCAATGAACTGAACCGCATTTTAAAAGAAGAGATCCAGTCAATTTTGGTAGATGCACCACAGGACAGCTCTTATGTGAATTATGAATTACCAACTGGTCGTAAACCATATGTCATTTTAGTAGTTGGCGTAAATGGGGTTGGGAAAACAACTACAATTGGAAAGCTTGCTCATAATTTTTCTTTGGCAGGAAAATCGGTTTTGCTGGGAGCTGCTGATACTTTCCGGGCTGCGGCTGTCGATCAGTTGAATATTTGGAGTGAAAGAACGAATGTGCCGATCGTAAAACATGCAATGGGCTCTGATCCAAGCGCTGTGGCGTTTGATGCAGTACAAAGCGGAATCGCAAGAAATGCCGACGTTGTTATCATTGATACGGCAGGAAGATTGCACAACAAAATCCATTTGATGGATGAATTAAATAAAATAAAAAGATCGGTGAACAAAGCTTTGCCTGGCGCTCCACATGAAGTGATGCTTGTTTTGGATGGAAGCACTGGACAAAATGCTCTGGAACAGGCGAGGCATTTTACCGCCGCGACAGAAGTTTCTGCACTCACCATTACAAAACTCGATGGAACAGCAAAAGGTGGAGTTGTTTTGGCAATTGCCGATCAGTTTAAAATTCCGGTAAAATTTATTGGTGTTGGAGAAAAAGCAACCGACCTTTTGGTATTTGATAAAAAGGATTTTGTGGACAGTTTGTTTGGAGGAGTGAAGTAGGTTAAACTATTGAATTATTGAATTATTAGGTTTAGAGTGGTTTAGATTGTTTAGAATCGTTTAGCGCAATTCGTGTAATTCGTACAAAAAATTCGTGTTGAAAAAATGAAAACAAAAAATAAAAAAGATAAAGTAAACATTATTACGCTGGGTTGCAGCAAAAACATGGTGGACAGCGAAGTGCTCAGCGGACAATTAGCCGCTGCAGATATTAATGTTTTACATGAAAGCAAAAAGCAGGATCATAATATTGTTGTCGTGAATACCTGTGGATTTATTGACCTGGCAAAACAGGAAAGCATCAATACTATTTTGGAACAGGTAGAATTAAAAAAACGTGGAAAGCTTGATAAGGTTTATGTTACGGGGTGCTTAAGCGAAAGATATAAACAAAACCTTGAAGAAGAAATTCCGGAAGTTGATGCTTATTTTGGAACGATGGAATTGCCTTTTTTATTGCGAAAATTTGATGTGGACTATAAAGCAGAATTAGTTGGGGAAAGATTATTAAGCACACCAAATCATTATGCATACCTGAAAATAAGTGAAGGCTGCAACAGAACGTGTTCGTTTTGCGCCATTCCGTTGATGCGAGGAAAACACGTGAGCCGTCCAATAGAGTCTTTGGTGGCCGAAGCAGAAAAATTAGTTTCCCGTGGCGTGAAAGAAATCATGCTCATTGCCCAGGAACTGACTTATTATGGATTGGATATTTATAAAAAAAGAGAATTGCCAAAATTACTTCGTTCATTGTCGGATATTCCAGGTTTGGAATGGATCAGGTTGCATTATGCGTATCCCTCAAAATTTCCAATGGAAATAATTGATGCAATGAAAGAAAGAGAAAATATCTGCAATTATCTCGACATGCCTTTGCAACACGCCAGCAACAGAATGCTGAAAGCGATGAAAAGGCAAATTACGAGAGAAGAAATGGAAGATATCATCGGTGAAATAAAA
>DATILZ010000324.1:0-5243 GCA_035475995.1 Hanamia sp.
CTTTATTTATTTCGCCATCATATTCGCCGTCAATTTGAAAATCAATATCTCTATTTGTAGAGATCACCGCTTTTGTGGTTTGAAAGATTTCTACATTTTTTGGATTGAATCGCCTGCCCTTCAGAAACATTTTGATCATTTCAAAAATTGAAATTTTTCTTACAACAACCAGTTCAAATTTTCCATCATCAATTAAACCTTTCGGATTAATAATTGCACCTGTACCATATTTTTTCGCATTGGCAATTACGATCATAAATGCTTTGATATTTATAACTATGCCATCTGCTGAAATCTCTGAATGAAACTTTTTGGCGTGCAAAAGAATTTTAATAAAAAATCTTGCATATCCCCACATTCCATGAATCGCACTTTGATGAAAATATTTTACAATTCTTGCATTCAGACCCAGGTCGCTCAGATGAATAGAGAACGCATTCTCATTTATTTTGATCGCATCGCATTTTTGAATTCTTCCTTTTAAAATAGTATCGAGAGCCGCAGAATTATTTTCCGGAATTTTCAAATCTGCCGCCATCGCATTTGCTGAGCCCGCACGAAGAATGCCCATGGGAATGGAACTATGCAATAATTGCTGCGCAACAAGAGAAACGGTTCCATCACCTCCAACGGCCACTATTTTCCTTGGATCTCTATTTTTTATCTGATCATGCACTTGCATTGCATCATCTTTTCCTGCCAGGATATAAATATCAATCCGATAAGAAAGTGATTTAAAATAATTGCGGATAATTTTTTCCCAATTGATCTTTTTGCTGCCGCCTGATTTAGGGTTTAGAATAAATAATATATCCAATTGAGGAGATGGCACCATTTTGTCTTTGTAATATTTGTCATGTCAAAAAAAATACCACATAATGAAAGCGATCTTTCTCTTTGGCAAAAAATAAGGCGCAAAATATTTTTTTTGTTTCGGCTCAATCATGATCCTGTTATCAAAGTTTATAACGGTTATGGAAATCCCAAAAAAATAATTGTCATGGGGCATGTTCTGAAATTAAGCCCCATGCCACGAAAAACTTATCGTAAAAACAGGATCGTAAATTTATTTTCTGTGCTCAGATTGTTCATGGTAATTCCTTTTTCGAATGCTAAAATTTCTATCAACTGGAAAGGGAATATTTATCAAACTGACGCGGAAGAGGATGGCTTTTTCAGATATGAAATATTTCCTGACACGCCTCCAGATGAAGGATGGCAAAGTATTGTAGTAAAACTTGAAGAAAGAAAATATCGTTTGCAAAATATTCGGCAATCAGGTGAGATCTATATTCCTTTTCCATCGCAATATGGATTTATTTCTGATATAGATGATACACTTTTGATCTCGCATTCTGTTCATTTACGAAGAAGATTATATGAATTACTATCTAAAAATGCCCATACGAGAAAAGCATTTGAGGGAGTAGTGAATCACTATCAGTTGCTGGCAGAAAGCAGGCAGATCAATAACAACAGTAATCCCTTTTTTTATGTTTCAGGAAGCGAATGGAATCTCTATGATTTTATTGTTGAGTTCTTCAGGATCAATAATTTACCAAAAGGAATTTTTTTATTAAGTCAATTAAAACAAGTTTCGCAATTCTGGAAATCAGGCCAAACTGAACTGATGACAAAATTCATGCGCATTATAAGGGTAATAGAAGATTTTCCCCATTTGCTTTTTGTGTTGCTTGGTGACGATTCACAAAAAGACCCGGAAATTTATTTATCAGTTGTAAAACATTTTCCCAAAAAAATCTTCGCTGTTTATATCCGCTGTCTTACAAATAATCCTTCCGGAAAAGTGAAAATAATGATCCATGAAATGGAAAGCAACGGTGTATTATGTTGTTATTTTAAACATAGCGCTGAGGCTGTAATTCATTCAAAAATGATTGGCTTGACGAAATAGTTTCATCGTGCCCCACAAACAAATTCTCATTACGGATTTGAAAACATTTGAGCCAGCAATTTTAGCAGCAACCGCACCGGAAATGCCTAAAAAAATAATTTCAAAAAAGTATTGATAATAAAGTATCCTTTCCACGTAAAATGCAAAATGAGTACTGTTTCTCAGTAAACGAAGAAATAGTTTAAATTGCAATTTAATACAGAACAATTTATAGAAATTTATTTTTTACATTCTTTATATTTGTATTCTACAATTTTAATCCGCTGAATCATGAGTCCTGTTTCAAAAGGTAAGATTCCAATTTTCCTGTTGGGGGGTGGAGAAATGGGCGAACGAATCCGGGATTTCGAATGGGCAAAAAACCCGCTTGGAGATCCGGAACATTGGGAACAAAGCCTCAAAACCTGCGTGCGGATCATGCTTTCATCCAGTCAGCCAATCTGGATTGGTTGGGGAAAGGAACTTATCAAACTGTACAATGATCCTTACAAATCAATAGTGGGCGGAAAACATCCTGCTGCATTGGGACAACCGGTTTCTGAAGTATGGAAAGATATTTGGACTGATATCGGCCCCATGCTGAAAAAGGTAATGGAACATGATGAGGGAACGTATGTGGAATCGCAATTGCTCATCATGGAGCGAAATGGTTATGCAGAAGAAACTTATTATACATTCTCTTACACACCGATACCCGGGGATAATGGAATTACAGCCGGTGTGTTTTGCGCTAATACAGATGACACTTCACGGGTAATAAATGAAAGAGCGCTGGAGACACTTCGCAACCTGGGGAAAATTTCATACCATGAAAAAAAACTTTCCGAAATATATGCAAAAACAGCGGCTATTTTAGCAGAAAATACTAAAGATTTTCCTTTCGCATTGTTTTATGAGATCAAAGGAGATGAAGCAATACAGGTAGCATGGGCAGGTGATAAAGATGATTATGATCACTTTCCACAGGTAGTAAATATTAAGGAGCCAACTGAGCAAACACAGAACATTTGCAAAGCAATCCAGGAAAATGAAAATGTAATTTCTCTCAATAAAGGCAGAAGGCCCAATGCACCAAAGGGTTTTTGGGACAAAGTTCCCGAACAAATCCTGCATATTCCCCTGTGCGTTTCAACAAGCAACTGCCCTAATGCCGTGCTTACGATCGGGCTCAATCCTTACCGCAATTATGATGCGGTTTATCAATCCTTCATTCAATTACTGACTGACCAGATATTGTTGGAAATGAACAATATGCATGTAATCGAAGAAGAACGGAAAAGGGGAGAAGCACTGGTGGAAATTGACAAAGCAAAAACGGTTTTTTTTAATAACATCAGCCATGAATTCCGGACGCCGCTTACGCTTATGCTCGGGCCGCTTGAAGAGTTAATGCGGCAATCTGACGAAGAAATAAAACCTGAGCATTTAACAAACATTCAAACGACACATCGAAATGCGATTCGTTTATTAAAATTAGTAAATACACTGCTTGATTTTAGCCGCATAGAAAGCGGACGGCAGGAGGCAA
Source organism: Hanamia sp. (assembly GCA_035475995.1). Taxonomy (GTDB): domain Bacteria; phylum Bacteroidota; class Bacteroidia; order Chitinophagales; family Chitinophagaceae; genus Ginsengibacter. The sequence continues at coordinate 3,444 of DATILZ010000324.1, forward strand.
ATTTTACCCTGGTTGACGTAGCAGCTTTTACAAAAAGTCTTGCCGCCAGCTTTGACTCTGTAATGGAAAAAGCCGGATTAAAATTTAACATAAACATCAGGGAAATTCCGGAACCGGTTTTTATCGATCAATCGATGTGGGAAAAGATCGTTTTCAATCTTTTATCAAATGCTTTTAAATATACGCTTGAAGGAAGCATCACATTAAACCTCTTTTCAGAAAAAAACCAACTGGTTCTGCAGATAGCAGATACAGGAGTTGGTATTGCAAAGTCTGAACTGCCCAGGATGTTTGAACGCTTTCACAGAGTAAAAGGCACCACTGGCCGCAGTTATGAAGGTACCGGCATCGGCTTGTCGCTAATAAAAGAACTCGTCCGGCTGCATGGCGGCACTATAGAAATAGATAGTACAACCGCAAAAGATAAATCCGGAAGTATTTTCACTGTAACGGTTCCGACAGGAAAAGAACATTTATCCTCCAAACAATTAACAGAGGGAGATAAAGAACTGGAAGCATCAATTTCCAATTTATATATACAGGAAGCAGAAGCATTAATTGAAACGGCTAACCCAAAGTTGAATGGCAACGGAAGCAGGAGTATTGAACACCCACCGGTTCGGATTGCCGGGCAAATGGAGTCTCAGTTTATCCGAAAAGATGAATCAATACTGGTAGTGGATGATAATGCGGATATGCGTTCTTATTTAAAAACTTTACTGGAAAAAAATTACAACGTAACCGTTGCAAGAAACGGGAAAGAGGCATTGGGGAAAATCCATAAAAGCCCGCCTCACCTCGTGCTTAGCGATATTATGATGCCGGTAATGGATGGCATTCAATTATTAAAAGAAATCAAACAACAGCGCAATACGGCACACATCCCGGTTATTTTGCTTTCTGCCCGTGCAGGCGAAGAAGCTAAAATAGAAGGATATGAAATTGGGGCAGATGATTATCTTGTAAAACCTTTTTCATCAAAAGAATTACTGGCAAGAGTGCGTGCACAAATAAAAATTGTAGCATTGCGCAATGAACTGGAAGGCCATGTCCGCAATTTATTTATGAAAGCGCCTGCCATCATTTGTGTGCTTCGCGGCCGGGAATTTGTATTTGAACTGGCTAACGAAAAGTACCTGGATTTAGTGGGCCATAGAAATATTATCGGAAAGCCGGTACGGGAAGCATTACCTGAATTGGAAGGGACCGGAATTTTTGAAATTCTGGATGAGGTTTATCTTTCCGGAAAACCGTTTATAGCCAATGACCGGCCTGTAACATTGAAACCGGAAAATGGAAGCGTTGAGGAACTTATTTTTAATTTTATTTATCAGCCATCAAGAAATGTTGCCGGCGAAATAGATGGCATATTGGTTTATGCAATTGATGTTACCGAACAGGCACTTGCCCGAAAGAAAATTGAAGAAAGTGAAAAACATTTAAGCAACATTATCAGCCAGGTGAATGCGGGGATAGCACAAACCAATACTGATGGAAAGTTTGTAGAAGTAAATGAACGCTTCTGTCAAATGACCGGTTATTCCAAACAGGAATTATTACAATATCATTTAGCAGATATTACCCACCCTGATGATATAGAAATCAACCTGAACCTGTTTAAACAGTGCATAGATGAAGGTAAAGGGTATATTATTGAAAAAAGATACATACGCAAAGATGGCTCTGTAGTTTGGGTAAGTATGAGTGTTACACTTATTGAAGGTGCGGGTGGTAAAAAATATATAACAGGGGTTTGTATAGATGTGAGTTCTGCAAAAGAGCAGGAACAAAAGATCCAGC
>DATILZ010000325.1:0-3656 GCA_035475995.1 Hanamia sp.
TGGTTATAAATCATTTCGAACAAAAATCTTCGATAAATTTCCACGTACAGGGATTCCCGACTTCTTTGAAAGTATAGAAGCGTATGATAATTATATAAAGATCCTGGTAAAAACAAATTGTATTGACAACGCAAAAAAGATCTGGTGGGATTTGCGTGTTCATCCATTTTTTAATACCGTAGAATTTAGAATTTGTGATGTGCCATTGACCGTTCAGGAAACTATTACGATTGCGGCTTTGTTCCAGGGAATTTGTGCGAAATTGTACAAATTGCGTATGCAAAATCTCAATTTTATTATTTATCCGAGAATGCTCATCAATGAAAACAAATGGCGCGCAAGCCGTTATGGCATTGAAGGAAGCATGATAGATTTTGGAAAAGAAACCGAAGTAAACACCCGCGTTTTAATTTATGAATTGCTCGATTTTATTGATGATGTAGCCGGATCGCTGGGCATTAAAAATACTATTGGATATGTGCATAAAATTCTGGAAGAAGGGACGGGCGCTGACCGGCAATTAAAAGTTTTTGAAGAAACTCAAAGTCTTCCTGCGGTGGTGGATTATATTCATGCGCAGTTTTTAAACGGATTGTAAATACGGTAAACCCTTTATTTTTGATACTATCAAATGATACTATCAAAAATGAAACGTGCTTATGAAATAACAATACATATTCTCATTTATCAGATCAACTGATACCATGATGATTTCCTTTCAGCATAAATTTTTTACTTTGTTCGATTGCATCCATTACTTTTTCTAAGATTTCCTGGATACTTTCTTCATAAGTAAACTGGAGTGGTTCTTTAAATTGTACCGTAAGGAGTGAGCCTTTCTTTTTAAATTTCAATCCTTTCTTATTAAATGCACGCCAGAAGCCGTTAATAACAACAGGTACAACAATTGGTTTATCATGTTTGATGATAAATGCCGTCCCTTTTCGGCCGGGAGCAAAAGGTTTGGTGGTTCCCTGAGGAAAAGTAATGACCCAATTATTTTTTAAAGCTGCTGATATATTCCTGGTATCGCTTGTTTCCAATCCATGCCTTACTTCTTTTCCTTCAGAAACCCACGTTCTTTTCACAGTAATAGCGCCACCTAAGGTAAAAAACCGGCTCAGCCAGCTTTTTTTCATTGTTTCTGCTGCAGCTACAAAATACACTCTTGTAAAAGGATTCAATAAATAATACGGAATGCCTAATTTGTTTTCTTTCCCCCATTTTACCGCACAAAAAATATGAAGAAAAGTGATCACGTCAGCAAAATAAGTTTGATGGTTACTTACAAACAGGACGTTTTTTTTCGGAAGATTTTTGATGTTCTCTGTACCGGATATTTTCAATTTATTTACCCAGACCAATCCCGGATAGGTTATGACACCGATAATAAAATAAACTACTGATTTAATAAAATGAGTTCGTTGTAAACTTTTAATCCATTTCTTCATTCAATTATTTTAAGATGCAAGTTTTTGCAATTTAATAATTACCCATTAATAACAAAAAAGGTATTTGTTGGCATGAATTTTACTAAAATTTTAAAAAATGAAAATCATGAAAAAACTTATCGGAATACTTATAATTGCATTTACTTTTTGTGCAAACAAATCGATTGCGCAGATACAAAGAGGAAATGTTTTGGTGGGAGGAGATATCGCAAAATTTAATTTAGATCTTGGGGGCGGCGGCGCTTTTCAAACCACAATAGATCCGAAAATTGCTTTTTTTCTTAAAGACAACTTAGCCTTGGGCGCATACCTTGATTTCGGCCTGGCAACTGCGAAAGGCGCCGGAACTACTACCAATTATGGTGTCGGCGCATTGGGAAGATATTACATAAATGATCCAAAAACAAATGTATTAAAACACGGGCGCCTGTTTTTTGAAGGAAATGTGGGAATTGAAGGAATCAGCGTTTCAAGCGGCGCAAATACTACCGGTTTAGGAATTGGAATCGGCCCTGGTTATGCATATTTTATTACGCCCAATATTGGACTGGAAACCTTATTAAAGTACAATGGAATTGTCGGTTTTGGAAGCCAGCCATATACCAGTAGTTTAAACCTTGGAGTAGGCTTCCAGATTTATCTATCCAACCGAAAAGCAGAAACAATTATTAACGAAGTTAAATAACAGAAACGTTTCTATAGGCAATCAAAAGTGTAGAAGCAATTCTATACTTTTTTTTTATTTTTAATGAAAATTGAGGAGGCTTTTTGCTTGTTTTTTTCTTCACAAATGACTGATTTAACCGCGGATTTAATCTCATATTTTCTTACCTTTGCACTCCCAAAATAAAATTTGGGATTTTTATTTACAATTATTTTTAATTAAAATGCTGATAGGCGGGATTCGTTAAAGCGAATACAGCAATAACAAATTTACCTGCTAAAAAATAATGGATACACAAAACAAAGACACAAACCAGGAACAAACGGAAACACAGGAAATTTTGTCCGACAATAAGCCACAAGGCGGTATTGAAGGCGTTCCTTTTCCTGAATTTCCTGAAACAGAATCAACAGTTGCAGCTACTGAACCACAACCTACAGATGAGCAGGTTCAGGAAGAAGCGCTTTCTACTGCACATGATGATTTTGATTGGAGCATCGACAAAAGAAATGTCACTTCATACGATAAATCTGAAAGAGAAAAGTATGATGAAGTTTATGACAAAACTTTTAAACAGATCAACGACAATGAAATGGTAAATGGAACCGTAGTGGCCATGACCAAAACAGACGTAGTGATCAATATTGGTTTTAAAAGTGATGGATTGGTTGGATTGAATGAATTCCGCGATATACCAAACCTGAAAGTAGGTGATGAAGTGGAAGTGATGGTAGCAGAAAAAGAAGACAAAGATGGTAATCTGCATCTGAGCCGTAAACAAGCACGCACAACCCGCGCATGGGAAAGAATTGTTGACATGCATAAAACCGGCGAAATCGTTACTGGTCTGGTTACCAGCAAAACAAAAGGCGGTCTTATCGTTGACGTGTTTGGAATGGAAACATTCTTACCAGGTTCTCAGATCGACGTGAAACCGGTTACAGATTACGATCAGTTTGTTGGAAAAACAATGGAATTTAAAGTGGTTAAAATCAATGAAGCCATTAAAAATGCCGTTGTTTCTCATAAAGCGCTTATTGAAAGCGATATCGAACAACAGCGTGCTGAAATTATCGGGAAATTGGAAAAAGGACAGGTATTGGAAGGAACCATCAAGAATATCACCGATTTCGGTGCATTCCTCGACCTTGGCGGCTTAGACGGTTTACTTTACATTACTGATATCAGCTGGGGACGGATCAATCATCCAAGTGAAGTATTAAAACTGGATCAAAAACTGAACGTAGTTGTTCTTGATTTTGATGATGATAAGAAGCGTATCAGTCTTGGTTTAAAACAATTAACTCCACATCCTTGGGATACATTGCCAGAAAATATTAAAGAAGGTGAAATTGTAAAAGGAAAAGTGGTAAATATTGAAGATTACGGCGCATTCCTTGAAATTTATCCAGGTGTTGAAGGATTGGTTCACGTAAGCGAAATTACCTGGGCAAATACTCCTATCAATGCAAAAGAATTTTTCAAATTAGGCGATGAATACGAAGCAAAGATTGTGACATTGAGCAAAGAAGATCGCAAGA
>DATILZ010000326.1:0-3531 GCA_035475995.1 Hanamia sp.
ATTTATTTAGTTTATGTTCCATATACTTCTATTACCCGAACGCCTCATACCTGTACATGTTCCCGTGCCTTACCCGTGCGCTAATTAACGCACGGGTAGGGCAGTTTATTATTGGTGGGTATAAGGAGGGACACCGGGGGCATAGGGATCGTGGTGTTTTGCTGTTTTAGGAAAAATAATGGAAGGATTATTTTATAAATTTTTATGAGCTGTTTTATACAATCTTTGAAGCCTTCTTACTTTTTTAAAATTCATTTGATAAACAGGAAGAATAGATTCGGCTGGAGAGTAAAATCATTTTCAAGATTTGTCTACTTGTGGTTGCTTTCATGTGCGCCTGGCTGAGTTCGCAATGTTTATAGGGTGAACATCAATATAAACAATTCCTACATCAGCCACCATCCATCAATCAAATCTGTTAATAAATTTCTATGAAAAATTTTCACATTAAATCATTAATATTGTTTTCTCATTTTTAGTTCAATTTACTTCAACAACCTGATAAATTAGCAACTTTTTATTATGAAATCTCCCTTGAAACAAAAACCGGTAACGGAACCTCTTCAAAAAACACCTACCGGAATTACCGGCCTCGATGAAATTACCGCTGGCGGATTGCCAAAAGGAAGGCCTACATTGATTTGTGGGGACGCAGGTAGTGGCAAAACCGTATTTTCTATTGAATTTATCGTAAAAGGCGCGATGGAGTTTAATGAGCCGGGAGTTTTTCTCGCATTCGAGGAAAAAAGTGAAGAACTGGCGGTAAATGTTGCTTCACTGGGTTTTGATCTGAATAAACTGATTGCTGATAAAAAAATAAAGATAGATCATGTACAAATTGACCGGAGCGAAATAGAAGAAACAGGTGAGTATGATCTTGATGGACTATTTATCAGGCTCGGTTATGCGATTGACAGCATCGGAGCGAAAAGGGTTGTGTTAGATACCATCGAAAATCTTTTCTCAGGTTTGAACAATCATGCAATTTTAAGAGCAGAATTGCGCCGCCTTTTTACATGGCTTAAGGATAAGGGCGTAACAGCGGTAATAACCGGTGAAAAAGGGGAAGGCAAATTAACCAGGCAGGGATTGGAAGAATATGTTTCTGACTGTGTTATTTTATTGGATCATCGCATCCAAAATCAAATTTCTACCCGCCGGTTAAGAATCATCAAGTATCGCGGTTCTGTTCATGGTACCAATGAATATCCGTTCCTGATTGACGAAGACGGAATTTCTGTTTTGCCGGTTACCTCCCTGCAATTGGTAAATACAGTTTCTTCTGAAAGAGTATCTTCAGGTATTCCCACACTGGATGAAATGTTGGGTGGCAAAGGGTTTTTCAGGGGAAGCAGCATTCTTGTTTCGGGAACCGCAGGTTCCGGCAAAACCAGCATCTCTGCTTACTTTGCTAATGCCGCCTGTTTAAGAAAGGAACGTTGCCTGTTTTTTGCTTTTGAAGAGTCTCCGCAGCAGATCATTCGCAACATGAAATCGATCAATGTCGATCTCGAGCAGCATGTGAAAAGTGGCCTGTTGAAATTTAATGCTTCAAGGCCCACATTATATGGGCTTGAAATGCACCTCGTAGTAATTTACAAACTAATCAGGCAGTTCAAACCTAAAGTGGTCATTCTTGATCCGATTACCAACCTGGTAACAGTGGGTGATCCGGGCGAAGTGAAATCTATTTTGATAAGGCTAATTGATTTCCTTCAAAACGAACAAATTACTGTGATGTTTACTGCGCTTACCCTTAACGGCAACCACCAGAGCCAAACAGACGAAGATGTTTCATCATTGGTGGATACCTGGTTATCAGTTCGCGATATTGAATATAACGGCGAAAGAAACAGGGGAATTTACATCATGAAATCGCGCGGAATGAAAAATTCAAACCAGGTAAGAGAATTTCTTATTACCGATGAGGGAATTGAGATTATAGAAGTAGCATTGGGGTCTGATGGCGTATTGATTGGCTCGGCAAGAACAGCCTATGAGCTGGAAAAAGCTACCAATGAAGCGTTAAGAGAACGGGAATTAGAAAGAAAAAATAAAGAAATAGAGCGTAAAAAAACTATCGTGGATGAAAAGATATTAAGCCTTAGATCAGAATTTGAATTAGCAAAAGACGAATTAACGCGTATTTATGCTGAAGGAGAATTGAAGAAAGAAATATTAGAAAAAAACAGGAAAGAAATGATGCGGCTGCGTGAAAACAAAGAGGAGAAAACCGGTACTAAAAAGAAAAAATAACTATTATGAGTGATGCAATCTGGGAATTGAAATTATATGTGGCCGGTAATACTCAAAAATCAATAGCTGCTTTAAAAAATCTACAAACATATTGTGAAGAATACCTGGAAGGAAAGTACCGGATAGAAGTAATTGATCTTTTAAAAAAACCCCAGCTTGCAGAAGGAGACCAGATTTTTGCAGTTCCTACATTAGTAAGAAAAGTTCCGGAACCGATGCGAAAAATTATTGGTGATCTTTCTAATAAAGAAAAAGTGCTTGTTGGCTTAAATATTGTTCCCATAAAAAAAATAACATGAAGAAAATTTCATCATTATTCAATGCCTGGGAAACAATGGAAGAAGAATGCACTTATAACCTGAAGCTGTTTATAACAGGCGCCTCTCCAAATTCTGTAAGGGCAATAGCCAACTTAAAAAATATTTGTGACAAATATTTGGCTGTCGGGTATGAATTAGAGATAATTGATGTATATCAGCAACCTTCAAAAGCAACGACCGAACAAATAATAGGTTTGCCGATGCTTATTAAATATTTTCCATTACCTGTAAAAAGATTGTTTGGAGATCTGTCAGATACCACGAAAGTTCTTAAAGGCCTCGGGCTAAACAGTTAAGTTGAATGAAAATATCAGAAACACCATTACAATTATCAGAATTAGAAAGTCTGCGTCAGAAACTTGATGAAGCAAATGACACTATCGAAGCAATTCGCGCCGGACAGGTAGATGCATTTGTGGTAAAAGATAAAGAAGGACCAAAAGTATATACTCTTAAAAGCGCCGATCAGACTTATCGTGTTTTTATCGAAAAAATGAATGAAGGCGCGGTGACACTAAACCAAAACGGAGTTATTTTATACAGCAACTCGCGTTTTGCCGCTATGATAAAATTGCCGTTGTCTAAAATTATTGGCTCTCATTTTAAAAATTATATCTCTCTTGAATCGGGGGAAGTTTTTAATTCCCTGATTGAAAAAGGATGGAAGGATGAATGTAAAGGCGAAATTTTTTTGATGACAGATAAAGGGGAAGCGATTCCGGTTTTGGCTTCCTTAACTACTCTTGAACTTGATGAAGGAACTGCCTTAAGCCTTATCCTTACTGATCTTACTTTTCAAAAAAATATTGAAAAACAATTAATAGAAAAAAATGAGCAGTTAGAAGCTGCCAGGCTTTTTACAGAGAAACTTAATGATGAATTAGAATTAAGGGTAAATGAAAGGACAAATGAACTGCTGGCCAGCAGGGAGCATTTTAAATTTCTGGCCGATAGC
>DATILZ010000327.1:0-2572 GCA_035475995.1 Hanamia sp.
AGTTGGAGATAAAATTATAATGCATAATTCCTGAAGTAATTGCAATCAACAGAAAGAACCGGATTGTAGATTTGATTTTTATAGCATGATAAAAAATGTATAAAAAAAATAATAAAAATAGAAAGAGTCCAATAAAGCCGAGCTCAAAAGTTATGGAATAATATAAAGAAAGAATGGCATTAGATTCATCAAAACCAAGTATATTATAGCCGGCAGGGCCTATGCCTACAAGTTTATGAATCAGATCCTGACCGAAAAAGTTATCATAAAAAAAATTGATTCTGCTCTTCCTGTCTTCAAAAGAGCCTGAGTCCATTTTCTGGCTAATACTTAATATTATAAAGGCATAAAAAGAGAGGTAATAATTAAACAAAAGAACAACTACTGACACTGTTGCGGTACTGAGAACAAATTTGGCTGTGTTCTTTTTTAAATAAATGCAAATGCTCTTGAGGTAAAAAAGTAAGGCGAATAAGACTGCCAAAGGAATAATTATAAATGAAGCAGTACTTACAGTAAAAATAATACTAAGAATAATTACTGTAATTATTAAGGCTTTTAATGGTTTCTTCCACCTGCAGAAACCAGAAAAATATATATAGTAAATAGTAAGCGGGCCAAATAACTCCATCATAAAAGCAAAATGCCCCGATTCAGGTGCGAAGCCTCTGGCTCTGTAAAATTCTCCCAGTACTATTGCGTTATAAAATGCCTCTGCCTCAGTTGGCCGAGGTATGTAATCATTCAAATTTATGTCAAAAACATTGCAGACAATAAATTCTACGTTGGCATAAATAGCACTGATAAGAGTTATATAAGTAATAGCTTTCAATACTCTTTTGAAAATTTTATTTTTGTCCTTTGCATTAAAAAGAATAAATTTTACTGAAATATAAAAAAGTAGAAAAGTTGATAAATATGCTATTGTATGATTAAAAGATTTTGAATTACCCCAGCCGTTAATAGCGAAAGAAAAACTAATTAAAAAAAGTAATAGAAAAACGATTACAATATCAATTCCTATCAAACCATAAGGCAATTTTAAAGATTGTAAAAATTTGATAGCCATGATTAAGAATAGGAAAACGGCAAAAATAAGAGAGCATGAAATGATAGGAGTAAATGCAAACGCAGAAACGAATGGCATACTAAAAATGTAAAGCAACAAAAAAAGATTACCTATGTAGTCGATGCTTAATACTCTTCGTAACTTCGATTCAGATTTAATATTTCGTAGCTTGTCCATAAATATAATAGAAATACAACCCTTTACGGCTCTCTTAAAAAAATCATTTCCACCTGCAATAATCTTCCGTTTCGGGGATCAGAAAAGCCACTCTCAAGTGAACACAAATAAAATCCTTTCGATTCAATAAATGTTTTCATTTCGTCAAAAAGTTTTTCTTCTTTATAAAGTGAAACATAGGATGATTCAAGTTGTAAAGCATAAATATTATCAAAGCATCCTTCTGCCCCTCCCAATATTTTTGATTCAAAACCCTGTGCATCAATTTTCAAAAAAAATCGTTTGTCAAATTTGATTTCATTCAGAAAAGTATCTAACCGATTCACTCCAATTTCTTCTTTTGATATGTATTCTGTTTCCGGAATGATGTCAATGGAAAGTTTATTCATATCAAGAATAGAACTGCTGACGGAATTTTTAGAAATATTGATCATTGCTGTTCCATCCGTATCTCCTAATCCAATATTAAAAGTCTTCCATTTAGAATGCCGTACTGCTTTTTCATGAAGCTTTTTGAAGGCTTGCGATTGCGGTTCAAATGAATAAATGGTGCCTTTGAAACCAGCAGACCAAAGCATTTTTGCATATTGTCCTGTATTCGCCCCTACGTCGAAACAATGATTTACCTTGTTATCCTTAAGATATTTAAGTAGTGAACGAAAATTAGGAGTGGGAAAGCGCCTGAAATCCAAACCACCTTTATGAAAAAGATCATTGATTTTGCTATATAATTCTATTTTTGAAATCAATCGGGTAAAGTTTAAATATCATAAATTACTGCTGAAAAAAACCGGGCAAATATAAAATAAAAGAAACCCAATTAATTGGGATAAGACGAAAGTAAAATTAAATGGTGGAATAAATAGAAAGCTGATGCTTAAGGCTATTCTTAGGTTGAATTAAAAGGACGATTATAAAGAGAATTAAAAAAATGAAACAAGCAATAGTACCAAAAATCACTGCGGTAATTAATTTGTTTTGTTGTACCTTTTTCATTGGATAATTAGCTGCGTCTATTATTTGCATAAGTGGGATGCTTTTCAAATATTGAAAGCGTGCCATCTCAAGATTTTTATACAATTCGGTATAAGCACTTCCATATACCTGTGTATTAATTTGTTCCTTTAATAACGGCACCTGCGCATTAGCAAAAGCGGTATTCAAATTCTCATCTTGTGTAGAAGCCTTGTTTGTAATTGTCGCATCCAATTTCCCTTTTACAGTTGGCAAAGCTTTTTCCAGGATGGTTAGCGTTTCTTTAGCTTTTTTACTACGGATATCTGTATAGAAAAGATTTGTTTTTTCAATCAGCTTATCGGTAAAAAT
>DATILZ010000328.1:0-7227 GCA_035475995.1 Hanamia sp.
AACCAAGATTACATGAATTGTTTATAAAAAAGGCAGCAACAGGTATCGGTATTCCTGTTATTCCATCGCGCTTATCCATTCTTACTAAAAAAATAAATAACGAGCGGGGTGAATGTTTTTATTGCGCACAATGCGGCAGAAGCTGTAAAGTGTATGCTGATTTTTCCGCTTCATCAGTATTGATTATTCCGGCATTAAAAACAGGTAATGTTGATTTGCTTACTAATTGCATGGTGCGTGAAGTAATAACAAATAAAGAAGGTCTTGCTACGGGTGTTTCTTATGTAAATAAAGAAGACATGCAGGAATACCAGGTGATGGGGAGAACAGTAATTCTTGCTGCCAGCGCTTGTGAATCTGCAAGATTATTATTGAATTCAAAATCGCCGCGGCATCCAAACGGTTTGGCAAATTCAAGCGATGTAGTTGGAAAATATTTACATGATTCTACCGGCGCAGATATGGGCGGAATTATTCCTGAATTGTTTGACCGGAAGCGCTACAACGAAGACGGGGTGGGAGGTATGCATGTTTATACACCCTGGTGGCTGGATAATAAAAAACTTGATTTTCCGCGTGGTTATCATATCGAATACGGTGGCGGTTTTGGAATGCCTTTATACGGTTTTCAATGGGGAATTGAAAATCTAAATGGTACATACAAAGTAAAAGGAAAACAAAAAGAAGCGGGCGGATATGGCGCTTCATTGAAAGAAGATTATCGTTATTTCTTTGGTTCTCATGTAGGAATGGCTGGTCGCGGAGAAACTGTTGCGCGTCGTGATAATTATTGTGAAATAGATCCTTCAGTTGTGGATGTTTATGGAATTCCTGTGTTGCGTTTTCATACCAAATATTCTGATTATGAAATAAAACAGGCGAAGCACATGAAAGAAACTTTTTCTGAAATATTACATGCGATGGGCGCGGTAACAACCTGGGGCGGGGATGATGGTCCTGAAGATAATTATGGCTTGCATGCTCCCGGAAATATTATTCATGAAGCAGGTACGGTGCGGATGGGAAATGATCCAAAACAATCGGTATTGAACAAATATGCGCAGGCTCATGATTGTAAAAATTTATTCAATGTGGATGGAGGAATGTTTGTTTCGCAAGGCGATAAAAATATAACGTGGACAATTCTTGCTTTATCCATGCGTACGTCAGAATATATTGTAGACCAGTTGAAGAAAAATAACATTTAGAAATTCCCCAAAAAATTAAAATATTCATTCTTTTATTTTTATAAAAATTAAAAAATTATGGACAGAAGAAAATCGCTTAAAGTAATGGTACTCGGCACAGTATCTTCCGGATTAATGTTAGATGCCTGTAAAACTGAAGACAAAAAAGCGGTTCTGAAAAAAGCGCCAAAAACGTCTGAAGAAAAGAAACATCCGGGCCTGATGAAAGAAGAAGTGAAAAAATTAGAGGAAGATAATTCCTATACTTATTTCACTCCGCATGAAATGCAAACGATTACCATTCTTGCAGACATCATTATTCCAAAAGATGCGGTGAGTGGCAGCGCTTCTGACGCCAAAGTGCCGGATTTTATTGAGTTCATTGTGAAAGATCAACCCGATAATAAAGTTCCGATGCGTGGTGGTTTGCGATGGCTGGATATGCAATGTTTGAACCGCTATCAAAATTCTTTTGCAGAATGTAACAGCAAGCAACAAATGGAAATAGTAGATGAAATAGCATGGCCTAAAAAAGCAAAACCTGAGATGAAACAGGGAGTTAGTTTTTTTAATCTGATGCGCAATTTAACCGCTACCGGATTTTACACTTCACAGATTGGAGTGAAAGATGTGGGATATATAGGAAATACTCCAAATCAATGGAACGGCGTGCCAGACGATGTTTTGAAACAATATGGGCTGGCATATACTCCGAAAGAATTGAAAGAGTGTATTAGTTTTTAGGAATAAATTATTCAATTATTTTATTATTAAATTATGAGAAAATTAAGAATGGGAATGGTAGGTGGCGGCAAAGACGCTTTTATTGGAGCGATTCACCGGATAGCCGCGAACATGGATGGATTGATTGAATTATGTTGCGGCGCGCTCAGCATTCATCCTGAACTGGCAAAAGAATCCGGCAAAATATTATTCCTTCCTGAAGACAGAACCTATCTTTCTTATGAAGAAATGATCAAAAAAGAGAGTGAAATGCCGGCAGATAAGCGCATTGATTTTATTACGATTGTAACACCCAATTTTGCTCACTTTGCACCGGCAATGATGGCTTTGGATCATGGGTTTAATGTAATTATAGAAAAGCCAATGACTTTCACTCTGGAAGAAGCAAAAGAATTAAAAAAGAAAGTGGAAGAAACGGGATTGCAGTTATGCCTTACTCATACATATTCCGGTTATCCAATGGTGAAACAAGCACGCGCTATGGTGCAAAATGGCGAACTAGGAAAGCCGAGAAAAATTGTTGTTGAATATATGCAGGGATGGCTGAGCAAACTTTCAGAAAAGGAAGGAAATGCAGGCGCAGCATGGCGTACCGATCCTTCTAAGTCCGGTAAAGCCGGATGTATGGGCGATATAGGAACACATGCCGCTCATCTGGCGGAATATGTTTCCGGTTTAAAAATCACTCAGCTTTGTGCTAATCTAAATGTGGTAGTTCCCGGAAGAATGTTGGATGATGATGGCAATGTTTTATTGAGATTTGAAAATGATGTAAATGGTGTTTTAGTCGCTTCACAAATTGCTGCCGGTGAAGAAAACAATCTGACATTAAGAATTTATGGAGAAAAGGGCAGCATTGAATGGGCACAGATGGAACCAAATACCTTGTTGGTAAAATGGCTGGATCAACCAGCGCAAATTTTAAGAGCCGGAAATAATTATCAGAATATTTTAAGCAAAGCTGCTATTGATAATTGCCGTACTCCGGGAGGGCATCCGGAAGGTTATCTCGAAGCCTTTGCCAATATTTATAAAAATTTCGCACACACTTTATTGTCAAAATTAGAAGGCACAACCCCAACAAAAGAAATGCTTGATTTTCCAAAGGTGGATGAAGGTGTGCGTGGAATGGCGTTTATTGAGAACGTAGTTGCTTCCGGAAAATCAAATGAAAAGTGGACAGACTTTGTTGTTTGATTTTTTGTGTTTATACTTTTTTTAAAATGATTCCTGCAATTAGTTTATAATGCCAGTTATTCCATGGAATACTTACTGACACGCATAAATTCGCTTCATTGTATTGATGAATAAAATTCCGATTTACCTGGTATTTATGTAGAAAGACCGGATCTGTTACCGGCAAATCATACTCATTTTGATGATAACAAATCAGCATTCTAACCTGTGGTTTTTTAGAACGCTCATCTTGATTTTTTGAAATGATTTGAAAATCATTCGTCTTAATAAACATTAAGGAATAAGAAAGGCTTTCAACAAATTCTTCCGACATTGCTTTGCCCCTGCTGTCAAAAATTAATCTTCTGTTGTCGAGAAGGGATTGCAGTTTTTCAGAATCAAGGCGACCAACAACCTTTATCGAATCTTCTGAAAAATAAATATTTTCTGATTGATAATTTTTTTCCTCAGGAAAATCTGTGGTTTCAATTTCAATAATGTCCAGAAGATTTAATTGAGCTACTAAATCAGTAGGAATCTCACCATGTAAAGTATTGCAGATTGGACGAATCCATTTTGGATTTCCATTTTTTGTTTTTGGATTATTGTCATGATCCAGTTCAATTCCGGCTACGCATCTTCCTCCTTCTTTATAGGAATTTGCTAAACATACAAAACGTGTTGGCATAAGATTCTATTTTATTAGATGAATAATCTCAATGTCGTTTTTTACATGTTGTAAATATTCTGCAAGCAACCGCCTATGACACTTTTCAGGTGTATGCTCGCTGCAGAGAAAACAGTTTTCGTGTAATTTTTCTATATCTGTTGTCGAAGCAATTTTTCTATCGTCTAATAAATTCAAATATTCAATCTCATACTCTTCCCAGCTTATTTTTTTATTGCGGTAGCGGCTTAACAATTCTTTTGTTGGTGCAAAATGAATGTTATGTTCGTAAGACATATTTCCGATTTCTTTTGCAAAAAATTGCAGGTCAGGATATTTTGCAAATGCCGCTAATTGAGAAACATTATTTATCCTTGTGTCAACAAGTTTCTGAACCTTTGCATCTTTTAAAAGATTAAAAAATTTCTCTGCAGGTTTGCCGGTAAAACCAATCGTGTACAGCTTTATCATAATTGTTCAGCATTGGTTTTTGAATAAGGTGAAAAAGCAATTTCTTTATTTCGTAACCTGTAAGCAGCTTTTAATTGATCCTCAACAGAAATATTTGGGTCAAACATATCTGGTTTTGGAATTTTCTTATCATATTTTTTTAAAAGTTGTTTTTCAAGTTCCGCATTGCTTTTTAATGTTTTGTCTTTAAGAATATGCTTTACTTCAAAACCGTCTTTTTCCAAAGCAATTGATATCATCGAAAATCTATGGCAATCAAATGGCTCGCCTTCTGAACACATTAAGGCAATTGTGAACCCTTTGTCAATGGCCATCCACAAGCGCTCCACTCCATTTTTAAAAAGCCATGATTTACGGATTTTCTCAAAATCAACCTTTCCTTCTTCATCCAGCAAATCCGGATCTGAATGCCTTGCTCCAAATTCATCTGCAAAATGCTGATAAGTAATTCCTTTTTTTTTCAGATAATTAGAGAGTGGCTCTTTATTGAATTGAGGATTATAAGTACTGGCTGCAACGCTCCTTACATCAATAACACAATTAACAGCATATTCCTTTAGCAGCTCAACAAAATAATCAATCTGATGAGTGGAATGACCTATAGTAAAAATTGAAGGCTGCATTAGTTTTATTGCAATATAAGAGTATATGACAGGTAAAACAAATTCCTTTTATGAATTTTTAACTGCTTGAAGGGTAAGAAGAAAATCATCAGCAGTAATTATATTCACTTTAGGGAAACGTATCTTTTTTAAAATTTTAAAATGAGAATCGTGAGTTACAAGATAATGCTGTTGTTACAATCAGTTGATAAATCTTCGCATAAGGCGCGTTTTGAGAATTTCCAGTCGCGAATCTGTAAACTTTCCGCCTGTTTTATTTCTTCTGCTAACATATTTATCGTTTTTAAGAAATTACTCATTTCTGCTAAATAAATATCGTTTCAAACCAGCAAACCACCAAATTGCAAATCTCTCTTAAAGCTCCTTTTGTTGTCGTTCAATTTATTTCTAAAAGCCATATTTCTTTTCTTGCTTCAATCCCTATCTTTGCAACCATTTAAAAAATTTAGTACATGAGCCCTATACATATGGTGGATTTGAAGCAGCAGTATCTGAATATTAAAAATGAAGTAGATGCTGCCATTGCCAATGTTTTGGATAGCACCATTTTTATCGGCGGCCCGCAGGTTGCCGATTTCTCAAAAAGCCTTGCTGAATACCTCGATATCAAACATGTAATTCCATGTGCTAACGGAACTGATGCACTACAAATTGCAATGATGGCATTGGATTTGAAACCGGGTGATGAAGTAATCACTCCTTCTTTTACCTACGTCGCCACTACTGAAGTGATTGCTTTATTGAAATTGAAACCGGTTTTTGTAGAAGTAGATCCACGAACTTTTTGTGTACATCCGGAAGCAATCAGAAAAGCCATTACACCAAAAACAAAAGCAATTGTGCCGGTTCATTTATATGGTCATTCGTGTGAAATGGAAGAAATAATGGCAATAGCACATGAGCATAATTTATTTGTAATCGAAGATAATGCGCAAGCGATTGGCGGCGATTATACTTTCAGAGATGGCACTACAAAAAAGACCGGAACTATCGGAACGATTGGTTGCACTTCATTTTTTCCAAGTAAGAATCTGGGATGTTACGGTGACGGCGGCGCAATGTTTACCAACGATGACGCTCTTGCAGAAAAATTAAAAATGATTGCAAACCATGGTCAGAAAACAAGGTATTACCATGAAATGGTTGGATGCAATTCGCGCCTCGATGCGTTGCAGGCTGCAATTTTAAATATCAAATTACCGTTATTAGACAGCTATATTCATGCGAGAAGAAAAGTCGCTGATTTTTATGATCATGCATTTGCAGATAATGAAAAAATCACTACGCCTTTTCGGGCAGATTATTGCAAACATGTTTTTCATCAATATACGCTTATTCTTGAAAATGCAGATAATTCCGAAAGTTTTCGTAATGAGCTTGTAGCATTTTTAGCAGAAAATAATGTTCCTTCAATGATCTATTATCCGGTACCTGCTCATAAACAAAAGATGTTTGCTTCCTTTGGTGGTGCGGATTATCATTTGGAAAAAACCGACTGGCTTACTCATCGCGTAATTTCATTGCCGATACATACGGAAATGGATGAAGAGCAATTAAATTTTATTACACAAAAAGTATTGGAATACGTAAATAAATAAAAATGAATATTGCAGTTATTGGAACAGGTTATGTAGGATTAGTTACCGGAACCTGCTTTGCAGAAACAGGAAATATCGTTACCTGCGTTGACATTGATGAAGAAAAAGTAAGGAAGTTATCATCCGGAAAAATTACCATTTTTGAACCCGGGCTTGAAAAACTTTTTGAAAGAAACGGAAAAGAAGGACGTTTAAAATTTACTACTTCTCTTGCTGAGGGAATTAAAAATGCAAAAGTTATATTTCTTGCTTTACCTACGCCGCCGGATGGTGATGGGTTTGCTGATTTGAAATATGTATTGGACGTTGCAGATAAAATCGGTAAGTTATTAAAAAAAGGTTCTTATAAAATTGTCATTGATAAAAGCACCGTCCCTGTAGGAACGGCGGATAAAGTGAATCAAATAATTTTGAAAAGTGCTGAGAAAGCCGGAACTGAAAATCCTGAAAAATTATTTGATGTTGTCAGCAATCCTGAATTTCTGCGTGAAGGAGTGGCAGTGGAAGACTTTATGAAACCAGACCGTGTTGTAATCGGCACTTCTTCTGCAAAAGCAAAAAAGATTTTGGGAGAATTATATGCGCCTTTTGTACGCCAGGGAAATCCGGTAATTTTTATGGATGAGCGTTCTGCAGAACTTACAAAATACGCAGACAATTCTTTTTTGGCTACAAAAATCTCTTTCATGAATGAAATTGCCCAGCTATGCGAAAGGCTTGGAGCGGATGTGGATATGGTGCGCAAAGGAATGGGAAGTGAT
>DATILZ010000329.1:0-3272 GCA_035475995.1 Hanamia sp.
AATTAAAGGAAGTTTGGAGTCTTCCTTAAAAATTGATAGCCATGAATATAACATGTAAAATGCAGCGCCAGTTTTTTCTGATGCTTCCCCAAATAAGAAATGCACTTATTTGTTTCTTTACTGCATTATTTCAGTTTCAACTCTTTCTCTATTCTTTGATTATCCTCAATGACCTTCCAGTATTCTCTTCCATAAGAAACTAAAATTTCTTCGCCGGCAGGGATATCTTTTTTTGCTTCCAGAAAAACCCGGTTATCTTCTACCACATACCTGGTGTTATTGGATATGCCATCAATTTTATTGAGGCCCCCGGCATCATTTGCATATCTTCCCAGCGATTTTTTTCGCTTCATGCCATCAATCACAAGGTTTCGGTTAACATAATAAACGTAAGCATTAAATTCTTTCCCATTTAACACGTCTTTCCAACTGGTGATCCGCCCTTTATATTCAATTATTCTGGTTCCTTTTGCAATAAATATCGTCGTAAAAAGCCCGTTTCCTGCCCCCGGGATTTTTGATTTTTTTATGATCAGGTACTTCTCTAATAATGCCATAATGTAAATATAATGCAACGCAAATTGTATAATTTTTTTTATTTTAAAAGCATTTCAATACAATCTGCAGGAATTAAAAAAAAATTTCAAAATCTACCCAACGTTTGCCATTTATTACACGTATAAGATATAACAGCACCGCGGGCTGGATTTTTTAAACAAAATAATTAAACAAAAACTTAAAATGAAAAATAAAAAATTATTTCTTGCCCTTGGAATTTTTTCTATTGTATTTGCAGCTTGTGATAAAACTCCTGAAACGCCACAACTCACCCCCAAAGAAAAAGCACTTACCGGCCATATCTGGAAACTGCAATCCCTCACTGTTCCAAAATCAACAGATCCGTCGACAGATAGTTCCATCAAAAAAACTTGCTCAGACAGCGCTTTACTGGCTTTTAATATGAGTCATTTATTTCAACTGGCAGATGCTTCAAAAGGTGGTTGTGATACATCAGTTGTTCCTTATGATAAAGGGAACTGGGCCTTTTCTGCGGGTACAGACAGCGTGATACTTACAGGCAAAAGGAATTTTGTGTGGAAGATAGTTACTTTGAATGATACCTTGTTTAAAGCAACTTTCCGCGATAGCATTTCACCTGAAAGAAATTCGGTAAAAACGATCATTCTAAAATAATTAATGAATAACGCCGGAAGAAATAATTTTTCTCCGGCGTTATTATCAGATGAAATTATAATCTTTGCAAAATTTTTTATTTCCTTGAGGCAACATGAATTGAACGATATTATTACTGCCTGTAAAACAAACGATCCTATAGCCCAGGAAAGGCTGTACAAACATTATTTTGCCCTGATGTACTCCATTTGTAAAAGTTATTCTGAGAATCAGCAATCCGTTATCAGCATTATCAATGAAGGCTTTTTAAAAATTTTTACAAACCTGCACAGTTTTGATCTTGCCAAAGGAAATTTTGAAGGTTGGGCAAAAAAAATAATAACAAACACGGCTATTGATTATGCGCGTTCACAAAAAAATAAAAATAAAACGATAGAACTGGAAGATGATCATCATACTGATGAAGCGTTGCAACATCATCCGCACAGTTATGTAGAAGAAGAAGTTTTGTATTTGATAAAAAAAATGCCGGCGGTAACGCAGAAAGTATTTTCACTTCACATTTTTAAAGGATATTCTCATAAAGAAATCGGGGAAATGCTGGACATGGCAGAAAGTACTTCAAGATGGCATGTGGCAGAAGCACGGAAAAATTTGCGGCAGCAGGCGCATAAAATTTACTAAGATGAAGGAAAATAAAAACGATATGGACGACATGCAAAAACTGGCCGACACCGGCTGGAAGCAAATGCATGAAATGCTGCGCGAAAAAGGACTGAGCACACAACCTGTTTCATTTTCCAATACCTCTAAAAAAAGAAATATATGGATGGCCGTTGCAGCGTTTGTTTTCTTTATTCTTATTTTTTCTTATCCATATATTCTAAATGAACCTGTTTCATTTTCTTCAAATTCAAAAACAGAACCTCATAATTCTTCTGCAGAAAAAGCCGGTAAAGAACCATTGGCGCGGAATGAAATTGATCCTGGAAAAGATCACTCATCACCGGTTTCTGTTCAGGAAAAACAATTGATTCATCAAAAATTGCAGTTGCAGCTTTCTCAATTAAAAAAAGATAATGAAGTAGAATTATTGCAAAGCCGCAAAACCGCTTTATTGCAAAAAATTTCTTCCGGAAACATCCTGAATATTTCTATTCCTCCATCTGATTTGCCAATTGATAAGGATATTAAAATTGAAAAAACCAATTCTGTAACTCCTCCAAAGAAATCTAAAAATGTTTCTAAAAAGATACAGGTTTTTGCAGGTGCCGGTGCAAATGTTTCTATCGGAAATAATAGTACGCATTCCTTTAATTTCAGCGGCCTCGATATTCATCCCGGCATCACTGTTATCTTTCCTCTTTCTTCCACTCTGAGCCTCCACACAGGCGTTTGGGCATTTTCCACCATTCATGGAAAGGAAGTAATTACGAAAGAGAAAGAACTGGTTAATAATTTTGCCAGCAATGTTTATTACAATATCAATACGACAAGTATTATCAAAGCTTCTTATTTTGATGTGCCGCTTACGCTTCATTATTCCATCAATAAAAACTGGTCGGTGGGAAGCGGTCTGCAACTTTCCAAATTGTATAAAGTAAGTATTAAAGAAGAAAAGGAAAGCTTTGATTATAACAATACGCTTGCATCTGCTTCTGTTGCACAGTACAACCGCACGCCAATGGCTGCTGCCGCCGTTTTTCAAAAGAAAGTGGAGATCAAAAAACTGGAACCGCGTTTTGTAGCGGAAGCAAATTTTGAACAAAATCGTTTTCTTTTTTCCTGCGGATATTATTACGGACTGGGCAAAACAATAATTGTAAAAGATGCAAACAACAGCCGCCACGAATACCGCAACGAATATTTTAAATTAGGAATACAATATAAAATAAGCGGAAGGTAGAAATTAAACCAATAAGGTTTTGAAAACCTCTTGGTTTTTAAGGCATTCATTTCTATTCCATCCCCCACAAAAAAACCACCCTTACGAGTGGCTCCTTTTAAAATCAATATGTTTTGGTTTCAGATTATTGAGTGGTACGGCTTAGGATTTCGCTGTATGAAACCTGGCCTCTAGTGCCGATGGCAAGTACCCGCACCAAATACTTCTTAGACGATCCCAGGTTTGTAAAAAC
>DATILZ010000330.1:0-9947 GCA_035475995.1 Hanamia sp.
GTCACCAAACCACTTTTCTGATTGCTCTTTATTTTCAATGATGATTTTCAGCTTGGTTTGAATAAGTTGTTCCCTGAGTTTATCAACAGGACGTGAGTCGGGATAATAGCGTTTCCCATTTTCAATAACATAATTGAAATGTTCAGTAGTTTCATTATCATCAAAACTTCCAATAATTGTTACCTGTGCATCAAATGTATCCCTGATCTTTTCTCCTACCAGGTCATAAATTGATTGCATATCCATTCTGCTTACCAGTCCTTCCTGTACATTATTTATTACTGCCAGTTCTTTTACTCTCGAACTTAATTCCGCTGTTCTTTCTTCAATCGTTTTTTCAAGTTCATGATGTTTTTCTTCTAATTGCCGCGTACGATATTTTATAAATAAATAAATAAGAAAAACTGCTGCCAGCGCATATAATAAATAAGCCCACCAGGTAGCATACCACGGCTCCAGTATAGTGAATGAATAAACTGCTTCATTGCTGATCTTATTATATACATTTTTTGCCCGCACATGAAAAGTATAATTGCCGGGCGAAAGATTGGTATATTCTTTATAGGTATTTTTCCCAAGATCGCTCCATGTTTTTTCATATCCTTCCAGCCACGTTTGATATTCCGTTTTGTCTTCGCTTTCATAGAATGGGGCTGCATATTCGAACCTTAAAGCGTTATTCTTAAATTTTATCTCTGGTGGCTTGCCTGCTGTCTTTTCAAATGGATTCAGTGGTTTATTCTGTGAAGTGATGCCGGTAACCAATGTTTTATAAGGGTGATCAAAATTTGCTTTTATTTTTTTATCATAATGAATCAATCCATCTGTAGTGAGAAACCACACAATATCATTTTTATCGAAGTAAGGAAAGAGAACGCCTGCATCAGAAAGAGGCAGCAGGCTGGTTGAATCCAGGTTGTATTTTCCATTCGGTTGGGGAGTAGCAATGATAAATTTGAGGGTCAAATTCTTATTATTCGCTTCTGAAAGCCAAAGCCTGCCCTGCTTATCTTCCACGCCGGTAAAAAAATGCATTCCAAATAAACTTGCAGGCTCAAAATGTTTTTTTGTTTCATTATAAGCAACTGTAGAAGAATCCAATAAGAAATAGACCTGGTGATTCAAAGAAAAGATGACTGATGCTGGTCCCGGTATTCCCTGTTTTTTGCCAAAAGTTTCGACCCTTGTTTTTGACATATCAAACCGGTTGTCTTTATCAAAGAATGGAGTAATGCGGAAAAGCATTCCATTTTGAGCGCCAGCCCATTGGCGCCCATCATCTGTTTCGGCAAAAGTTTTAATTTCACCGGCTACGTCATGTAAATATCCACGATATTGCCAGCCGGTCGGGCTGTGAGGATCGCGGGTAAAAAGGGTAATACCAAAAGTTGTTCCTACATAGAGTAAATCGGGATGCTTTTTGGAAATTGCAATTTGCCCGATTTTTAAACTGTCATTTATAGAAGGACGCACCACCAAAGCTTTGCCGTTTTTGATAATATCCAGTCCATTTCCCGGAACCAATAAAGTATTTCCATCGGCTACCGTATTAAAAACCTGGTTTAGAGGAATTTCATTGAACAACACAAATTTATGAGTGACAGAATCAAAACGAAGTAATCCATTATTTGTTCCTACATATAAGCTGCCATCAGGAAGGCGTGCCATATCAAAAGGAGAGGCAGAAATACCGGACTCGGAAGTGAATTGGGTAAAGGGAGAATTAAGATTGGCTTTTGCAAGGCCATTATCCATTGCAAGCCACAAACTGCCGTTTTTATCTTCATAAAAATCTGAAACAACATTACTCGGTAGCCCCGCACTTTTATCGATAATTTGGGTAATTTTTCCTTTTCCATCAATGAAAACTACTCCATGACCAAGAATAGACAATGCATAATTATCTTTGATCTTAATACCTTTATAAAGCATGCTGTTCTTAAAAAAAGCATCTGCTGATGTTGCAAATGGTTTAAAGTTTTTGCCATCAAAAAGATATAAGCCATGATAGAAAGTTCCTAAAAGATACTTAGGAGAACCTGAAGCATTATTTACCATTGTTTTATCCTCATAAGGCAACATGATTTGCATGCGCTCTTTTCCCAAAAATTCACTTCCCGGAATTAATACCAGTGAATCATTTGCCATTTTTAAAAGCCCTTTTGCCTGTTCATGCACATATAAAGTTCCATTCAGGTAAAAGCTGTACATGAAGTGAGTAGATGGTTCCCAGCTTTTTACAATCCAATTATTTTCGCCACTTTTTGTAAGCCGGAATAATCTCTCCCGCGATTGAAAATAAATATCATTTCCAGCAAGCTGTATAGACCATATATCTGTAAAATTGTGTTTGCTTTTTGGAATATATTTTAGGAGTGAATATTCTACCGTTTTGCCTATGCTATCATTGTACAAATAACCAAAATCCATATAACCGCCATAATAAATAATTCCATTTTTGTCTTTTTGAAAACATCTTGTTATCACAGAATTGACAACTGCAGGGATCTTACTCCAATGAACGCCGTCATATTTTAAAATAGAACTTGGTGGATTGACGTTTCCAAAATACATAATCCCGTTATCATCCTGGATAATGCTCCAGTTTTGAGATCCTCCTTCATAAATTTTAGGCAGATAGTTATTTATAAAAGGTAAACCTTTTTCAAATCCGGGCTGGCTTTTTGCGCTGATAAGCGACAGAAGAAATATAAAAGTGAACACGCCTTTGGTACAAAGCGTTTTGGTAATTGCAAACAAATGCCTGTTCATACGTATTTATTGAACGGTTATAAATTCAAAACTGTGAAATTCAGTAGTGGAGCAAAATCTTCGATAGAATATTGACGGAGTGAAAAAGAAGAATATGAACGTAAATATAATATAAACTTTCAGGAAAGAGAAAATCGTTTTGGAAAATAGTCATGTGGTTGTAAACAAAAGGAGGAATCTTCAGTGGTCTTTTTAAAGTTGAAAAATGGTATAAAGAAATAACGGTGATTACATTCATGCACTAAACGAACAAGTATTATCATTTTGGAGTTTCACTTGCATGGAATAAACAAAACTATTTTCGTCTCTACGTTGCCGTTATGCCTTAGATTAACATTGAAATCCGGTGCACAGCAAATCACTTTATTTATACTTTTGCTGGCTCCTGAAACCGGCCAAAACAATTCGTTTGTACAAGATCGCTATAATTCTTAATTCTTACTTGAGTAATTCCCTTTAATAAAACCCAACAACAAATCCGAAATTTCCTTTTGCTCTTTTAAATCAGGATGACCCATGCAACCCGCATTGTAGCTTTTCCCGAAAACAAAATCATACAATTTTTTGTCACCATTATTATGGAAATATTCAACAATTGAAGCAAGATAATTTTTTAATGCTGCTCTTAATTTTACATCTGCCATCGGACTGTTCAATAAAATTATTTTCGCATCAGCATATTTACTTCTTACTGTTTTTACAAAGTCAACATAAGCATTGCAAAAGGTAGTTGAATCCTGAATGCCATCATTTTGCCCCAGACAAATCGTAACAATATCAGGAATGTATTCGTTGAAATTCCATTTGATAGAGTCGCCGCTCATGTTTATTTTATCAAATACCTGTGGCATCAGAATTTTCATATTGCAGCAACTATGAATCATGCCAATACCGGAAACTGCGCTGATATGCCATTGCGCGTTTAATGCACGTGCAGTAAGTGGCCCGTAACTCATGTATGCATTGTGCTGATCGTACCATTCGCCTTTACCGCAGGCGATTTGTGAAGCATCAGCGCCAAAACCACAGGTAATAGAATTGCCAATAAATTCCATTTTCAATTTTGGTTTTGGTGGAAGTAATAATAATTTTTTACAAACAATTCCTGCAAATTCTAAATAGCCATTTCCTGATTCAGTGTCTTTGCAAATGGTAATGACGTGAACACCATTCTTTAATCCGGTTACAATAAATTTATTGCTGGCATATTTTGTTTGCAAACGAAAAAGTTTATTGTCAATCATAATTTCTACATAATTATGAACATTGCCATAAAGCACCTCATCATTTAAAAAAAATGAAAAATCAGAGCCTTCAAATTTTGCTTTTATATAAACACCAGGCATCCAAAAGCGTGGTAATGCAGGATTTGTTTTTTGTATTCTCCCAACATATTGAATCAAAGAATCATCGGCGCTGTAAAAGCTTTTGCTCGTTTCTACAGGTGATGTATTTTCTATAGAAATTGAAATTTCTTTTTGAGCATATAAAGTGTGAACCGATAATAAAATTACCAGCAAGCAAATCCCTTTTTTAATTAATTGCATAATTCTTCAGGATAAAGTAAATAAATTATTTAAACAAATGTTCTAACACCAACAGAGGTATATGAATTGCGAAATTCTTTTGGTGTACTGTCTTTTTTCTTTTTAAAAATGCGGTTAAAATTAGACATATTGTTGAAGCCACATTTGTAAGCGATTTCATTAATGCTATGCGTTGTTTCAATCAGCATGCGTGAAGCATGGCCGAGGCGGATATCATTTAAAGTATCTACAAAAGTTTTTCCGGTTCTTAATTTGAAAAATCTGCTGAGCGAAACTTCCGTCATTCCGGCGATTTTTGCTGCATCGCTCAAAGTAATATTCTGCCCAAAATTATTATTGATATGCTCCATTATTTTTTCAATTCTCCTGCTGTTAAACGGAACAACCTCTTTGTTGAAAGAAGCGTCGGAAAGCGTACGGAAATTTCGTGAAATAGAAAGATCGTGCAGGATAGACATTAGTTCCAGCACAGAATCAAAGCCGTGTTTTTGGGTTAGGCCAATTATTCTGGGCATGATGGAAATTGCAGTTTCTCTTGAAAATAATACGCCTCTGGATGCCCGTTGAAAAAGTGTTTTTATAAAGTTCAATTGATTGCGTTGCAAAAACTTTTCATCAAAAAGGTCGCGGTGAAACTGGATGGTAGTTTCGTGAATTTCTTTGTCTTTGCATTTATGATTAAACCAGCCGTGTTGCAGGTTTGAGCCAACAAGTACCAGTTCGATGTCGTCGATCTCTTCCACGTGATCCCCAATTACCCTTTTTGCACCTGCTGCATTTTTTATAAAATTTAATTCTATTTCTTCATGAAAATGTAGTGGAAAATCAAACTCTGTTTTGCTTCGTGAGAAAACGGAAAAACAGTCACTTTGAGTGAGCGGGGTTATTTCCCTCAATAGTTTGCAATTAATTTCACTATTCATGTAAGGAAAGTATTAATGCGAATGCAAATAAAGTATTAATAAATGTCGCACTCTAAAATTATATAAATTATTGGTTTCATTGGTATTCTTCCTATCTTTTTTGCGAAATAAAATAAAAAACTATAATTAAAAGATAAGAAAGCATTGGTTTAATGATATAAATTCAAATAGTTTTGAAGATAAGCGAAGCCGACAAGTATTTCATCCTGAATATTATCGGCCGACGGTAAACTGACAGATAGTAACGATTCTTGTTTTCTTCAATTATAAATTCTTCGATTCATGTCTTCGAAAAACAGCTTCTTTTTAAAATTGCTGCTTGCTTCTGTCTTTTATCTATTTACTGTAAATGATGCATTTGCGCAGCCAATTCTTGAGCCATGGGGAAATATGGCAGGAATAAGAATAGATGGCCAACTGATGAAAGTAGAAAGTAGGTTAATAGTAATAAAAAAAGATTCTTCCGTTGCTGCGACGGGCAAAGAAAGGCAACGACCACACTTTTTCCGTCAGGGAAACGAGCAAATTGTTACGACCAATATTGACAGCCTTTATTTTGAAGAAATTGTAGCCGATGCCGGAAATGGGAATGCTAAGGTAACGATCCATACAACCTCAAAAAGAGATGAAGAACTGCAGGGAATTTATTTCACTTTTTTACTGAATGAAAAAGATTATTTAAAAGGAAGTGTTAAGATCAATGATTTAAATGCAGTTCAATTACCGGGAAAAGATTTGAATCAATATTTTGAAACTGCTGCTAAAACAATTGAGTTCCTTTCTAAAAAACAGCAGTTAAAAATTAGCTTTTCAGAGCCGGTTTCTCTCCGCATAAAATCCTATCAAAGCAAAGACAGCAGAGGATTACAGTTATTTATTCCAATGCATACCGGCAGTATGAAAAAAGGCGATTCGCTTGTAACGTCTTTTTTATTAAAAGCATCCGGGATCATTGATCATTCGCCGGTTCGTCTTACTTTAAATACTGCAAAAACCGGAAGAACATTCATTGGATTTGGCGGTAATTTCCGGTTACAAAATCCAAAAACAGACCCGCAGGTAATCGATTATTGTTTGAAGAACCTGGATGTAAGATTTTCGCGGGTAGAAATGCCGTGGCAACTTTGGCAACCGGAATTAAATGAAGATCCTATTGCGGAAGCAAAGGCGGGAAAATTAAATGCGCATGTTCGCAAATCAATGGAAATGGCGCAGCGGCTTTACCAGATGCACATTCCGGTAATTCTTTCAGCATGGTCTGCGCCAGGGTGGGCAGTTGTGGGTAAACCAAAATATGGCCCTGATTCAAATGGAGTTTGGGGGAATCCTTTGGATTCTACTAAAGCGAATGAGGTCTATAAATCCATTGCTGATTATATTGTTTATTTAAAAGAAAAATATGGTGTAGAAGTCCGTTTATTTTCATTTAATGAATCTGATCTTGGCATAAATGTAAGGCAAACCGGTGAGGAGCATGATGCGTTAATAAAAGGCCTCGGCGCTTATTTTGTTTCAAGAGGATTGAAAACAAAAATGTTGCTGGGTGATAATTCTGACGCCACTACTTTTGATTTTATCAAACCTGCTTTAAACGATCCCGAAACGTATCCTTTTATCGGTGCTATTTCCTTTCATTCATGGCGGGGATGGGATAAAGAAACTTTAGAAAAATGGGCGCAGGCTGCAACGCAAATTAAACGCCCTTTAATTGTAGCGGAAGGAAGTATTGATGCGCAGGCGTGGGGTTATCCTGCTATTTTCGAGGAGCCGGAATATGCGTTGAATGAGATCAACTTGTACGTCAGGCTCTTATCTATTTGCGAGCCGGAAGCCATTTTGCAATGGCAATTAACAGCCGATTATTCTCTTCTTGCCGGCGGAGGAATTTTTGGAGATACAAGCAGCCTCAGACCGACACAAAGATTTTGGAATATGAAGCAGTTTTCATCTACTCCAGAAGGATTAAAAGCAATGGAGATTAATTATAGTGATCCAAATGTTTCTGTTGCTGCCTTGGGCGATAATCAGAAAAATATCTATGCCATTCATTTAGTAAATAATGGGGCCTCACGAAAAGTGATTTTAACCGGAATACCACGAAGTGTAAAATCTTTTAAAGTTTTTGTTACCGGTAAAAATCAATCCATGAAAGAAGAGAAGTCAATATCAGTTTCTAATGGCAAGGCGGAGTTTATTTTAAAAGAAACCGCCTTCACTTCACTTTTTGATAGATAAATTATTGCTTTAAAGTCAGAACTGGCAGCCGGAAACAAAAAACCGGTATATTAGGTATATTATTTTAAATCTTGTAATGGCCTATGGAACTACAAACTACAAACCAATCTCTTCATTATTTTTTCAAAAGCGAAGCTGCATCTTCATCAAGGTAAACCGTACAATTAGAATGATTCCGTAAAAAACTGCCAGGTAATTGAGTTGAAATTTCATCTTCCAAAATTGCCCTCGCAATTTCTGCTTTTTTAAAGCCGCTGATCAATAATATTACCTGCCGCGCATCCATAATATCTTTGATTCCAAGGGTAATTCCACGGCTAAGTGATTGTGAATGAGTAAAATATTTCTGACCCGATTGCTGAGTTATTGGATCAATTTCCGAAATATGTGCATGTAAAGATGGATCGGTTCCTGGCTCGTTCATACCGATATGCCCGTTCACTCCAAGACCTACAATTGCTACATCAATTCCACCATTCTTTTTAATAAAATCATTGGTTTTAGTGGTTTCTTCCTGTAAATCCGGAGATCTTCCATCAAAAAAACAAATGTCACTTTGCTTTACATTCAAAGGATTTAAAAGATCGTTATCAAGATGAAACCGGCAACTTCCTTCATCCTTTCCATTCATACCAACCCACTCATCCAGACCAACAAAATCCCAGTTACTGATACCGGTTTTCTTATCATTGATCAGTTTGATTATTTCATGATATAATCCTTTAGGCGAATCGCCTGTAGCCGGGCATATCAAAGGATTTTGAAGCGAATTAAGAATTTTCATTACATCTTCGGCTGCTTTTGCAGACATCCGCTCGTAATCCTTTTCTATTAAAATGGTCATTTACTTTCTTTTTCTTTCAATCTAAAATCTGTAAAGTTTTATCACACAACAGGAAAACGAATAGAAATTCAATCTATTTATTCTTTTACTGCCGTCAGCGATTTTTACAACCTTCAATCTTCAACATTACACATTATTACAATTCCAGTTTTCCCCATCCTTCGCGATACTCTCTTTTTACAAATTGGTTTGCCGGTTCAAAATTGGTTATTCGCATACTGGCACCATCCCATTTATAAGTGATATAACGGCCCGGAGTAGTGATCTCTTCCATATCGCCGTAAACAGGATCATGTTTTTTTACTTTTTCACGAATATTGAAGCTTCTTAATAAAAGATTTCCCATAAGAACGGTTTCTGTAAGCGGTCCTGCATATCCTACAAAAGGAGAATCTACTTCCATGTTGCCATAACCGGCAATACATGCATCAATCCATTGCCACCAATGACCATCCATTCCTCCTGGAATCCTTGGGTATTTTTGAGGAACGTTCACATCTTTATTCAACGAAAGTGGAAGCAATCTCGGATGGCTTCCTCCCCAGCCACACGAAGCTTTTCCTTTTGTACCTATAAACAAGGTTCCGCCTTCATAATCATTTTCCTCGGGAACGTCTGCAAGAGCTTCATTTAGATTTACATCAGGATCCAATTCGTCAGGACGATCAGGGGCGAAACCCCCGTCCATCCAGTATAATTTCAAATCACGGCCATCCTTCAGTCTGAATTTATACCGAAGCTTAGTAGAAACAGGAATACTTTCTGGGTAATCAGCTTCCTGGAAAATTCCTGAATAAATCGTACTGGCATTGCAGGTAACTTCTGTCGGATAACCGAGATCCAATAATTTAAAAGAAGGCCCGATAATATGACAGGCCATATCTCCGAGCGCTCCGGTTCCAAATTTCCACCAGCCACGCCAGTTGAAGGGTACGAGGTTGTCGATATAATCTGTTTGTGGGGCAGTTCCGAGCCAAAGATCCCATTGCAATTCTTTTGGAACCGGCGGACGTTGTGAAGGCCAGGGAATTCCTTGTGGCCACACTGGACGATTCGTCCAGTTATAAACATGAGTGATGTCGCCAATAAGATTGGCATCAAACCATTCCCTTAATGTGCGGATTCCATCACAGGAAGCACCCTGGTCGCCCATTTGAGTAACAACTTTATATTTCTTAGCAGCTTCTGTCAGAATCCTTGCTTCATAAATGTCATGCGTTAAAGGTTTTTGAAGATATAAATGCTTCTTCATTTTCATAGCACTGAGTCCTACTATTGCATGATTGTGATCAGGAATTGCTACTGAAACTGCATCAAAGTTTTTGTGTTCTTTATCGAACATTTCTCTCCAGTCGTGATAAAAGCCTGCTTTAGGAAATTCCTTTATTCTTGGCGCTGCCATGCGGTCATCAACGTCACAAAGAAAGGCGATTACTCCATTTTTTTTCGGCGCCGTTGCATAATGATGAATATCATTTTCGGCTTCACCACCACATCCCACACACGCAATATATAATTTATCGCTTGGTGCTATGTATCCTTTTCCTCCTAAAACATGACGCGGAACGATCGTAAATGCTGCCGCAGTAAGCGCGGTGTTTTTGATAAAATCTTTACGGCTGACAA
>DATILZ010000331.1:0-3064 GCA_035475995.1 Hanamia sp.
CTTTTTAATCAGGTATGCACAAAACCAATGTACCGATATTTTAGAATGGAAAAAATTCCTCCTAATGTTCAAGGCGAAGGATAGCATTTTACAATTTTCATCCCATGCACTTTCCAAATTGAAAAAAAACAAAGCCGGACATAAATATAAAAAGCACGTATTTATTCGTTTACTGGAATGCGCATTGTGTGCAGTTGGAATATTGCCTCTGAAAGCAATTCCGTGAAACCTTTTATCACTGCACTATCTTTTACCTCACTTTTGCAAATCAGCAAACAAAGAAATAAACCAGATTCATGTTACAGCCGCTGCTGCCATTTTACTTCCATTTCATTTTTCCAGGATAAAAAATCGCCGGCAAAAATGTGTTGTCTTGCTTTAGTAACAATGTGCAGGTAAAAAGCAAGATTGTGAATACTGGCTATCTGCAAGCCCAGAATTTCTTTTGATTTCATTAAATGACGGAGGTAAGCTTTGCTGTAAAAATTACTTATTTCACAATCAATTCCATCATCAATAGGCGAAAAATCTTTCTCCCATTTTTTATTGTCAATATTGATAACTCCATTGCTGGTAAATAACATCGCATTGCGTCCATTACGCGTTGGCATTACGCAATCAAACATATCTACGCCAAAAGAAATACACTCCAGAATATTCCACGGAGTACCGACACCCATTAAATAACGGGGTTTATTTTGAGGAAGATGGTCACAGCAAAGTTCGCAGATCTCATACATTTTTTCGGTTGGCTCTCCTACGCTTAAACCGCCAATCGCATTTCCTGTTGCGCCTTTTGAAGAAACATATTCGCATGAAAACTTTCGCAGATCAGAATGGGTGCCGCCCTGCACAATAGGAAATAAATTCTGGGAATAGCCGTATTTATTTTCTGTAGAATTAAATCTTTCAAAACAGCGGTCGAGCCAGCGGTTAGTTAATTCCAAAGAAGTTTTTGCATAATTATATTCGCTGGCACCTGGTGGACATTCATCAAAAGCCATAATGATATCGCCGCCAATAATCCTTTGAATATCCATCACTTTTTCAGGGGAAAATAAATGCCTGCTGCCGTCAATATGACTTTGAAATACAGCACCTTCTTCGGTTAATTTTC
Organism: Hanamia sp.; assembly: GCA_035475995.1. GTDB lineage: Bacteria > Bacteroidota > Bacteroidia > Chitinophagales > Chitinophagaceae > Ginsengibacter. The sequence goes on from DATILZ010000331.1 coordinate 1,118, forward strand.
GGGTGCCACTCAAAGAAAAAACCTGGTAGCCGCCGCTATCGGTAAGAATGGGTTTATTCCAGTTCATAAATTCGTGCAGGCCGCCTGCAGCTTCCAGTACTTCCAGGCCCGGCCGCATGTATAAATGATAGGTATTTCCAAGAATGATCTGCGCATGCACATCCTGGTGCAACTGTTGCTGGGTAACCGCTTTCACACTCCCCACGGTTCCAACAGGCATAAAGATTGGCGTTAAAATCTCCCCATGATCGGTTGTTATTTTTCCTGCACGGGCTTTTGTAGAAAGGTCAGTATGTTGAAGTTCAAATTGTAAGGCAGCCATTTAAAAACGTGTTTAAAAAAAGGCTGCAAAGATAAGTTTGAATGAGGATTATTAGCGCGGGAATAAAACGTGAAATTCCATCAGGCTTAAAAGGAGCTGATTCCTCCCATCTTTTTCCAAATACTTCTTCTATTCAAACACCGGGTGCATTTCGATAACGGCAGGAATCTTTTCATCTTTATCCACTACAATAAAATTAAAAACACCACCGATTGCCATGCAAATACCTCCAATCACCAGCGCATAAATTGCCTGCTCGTGAAAAAGATCTTTGATAACAAAACCCATTACAAATGAAGCGATCAATTGCGGTATCACGATAAAAAAGTTAAATACGCCCATATAAAATCCCATTTTAGCCGGCGGCAAAGCTCCTGCAAGAATTGCATATGGCATCGTAAGTGTGGAAGCCCAGGCAATTCCTACAGCAATCATTGGAAGCAAAAGCATATTGGGCGATTTAATAAAAACCAATGCGAATAGTCCGATACCGCCGATAATGAGACAAAGCATGTGTGTATATTTTCGGCGAATCTTTTTGGCAAGAAGCGGAAGAAGAAATGCAGCAACCGCTGAGATCGCGCTATAAACTGTAAACATCACCCCCACCCAATCACCTGCATCCTGGTATGCTTTTGTTGTTGTATCGATTGTGCCATACGCATTTTGGGCAATTGCCGGAGTGGAATAAAGCCACATGCAATAAAAACCAACCCAGGTAAAAAATTGTACGACGGCAAGCTGGGCCATTGTTCGGGGCATGGAAAAAATACCTTTAGTAATTTCCTTTACTGCAATTACAAGGCCTTTTGATTGTGCTTTTTCCTCCTTCCATTCTTCAATATTTTCGGGCGGTAGTTCATCGGATGTAATTACCGTCCATAACACAGAAAGAAAGAAAACGACGGCGCCGATATAGAAAGAATATTTTACAGAATCCCCTATTTGTCCTGCCGGAGCAGTGTTACTGATATGAAATACATTCGTAAAAATATAAGGAAGTAATGAAGCAATGACTGCGCCCAGACCAATGAAAAAAGTTTGTGTGGCAAAGCCGGTGGTTCTTTGTTCGGATGTTAATTTATCGCCTACAAAAGCCCGAAAAGGTTCCATAGAAATATTAATGGATGCATCCAACACCCACAATAAAACCGCTGCCATCCAAAGCATAGTGGATTGGGGCATTAAAAAAAGCGCAATGGAAGCAAGCACAGCGCCGATAAAGAAGAATGGCCTTCTCCGCCCCCATCTGCGATGCCATGTTCTATCGCTTAAATAGCCAATAATTGGCTGAACCAATAACCCTGTGAGCGGGGCGGCGATCCATAAGAAACCAATTTTATCAATTTCGGCGCCCAGTGTTTGAAAAATTCGCGAAACGTTTGCATTTTGCAAAGCAAAACCAAATTGAATTCCGAAGAATCCGAAACTCATGTTTAGAATCTGCCTGAAAGAGAGGCGATGCTTGGGAACAGGATGTGATGATGGCATGCAATTGTTTTGAAAATATAAATAGGAAAATTTTGTGTTGTTAAAAATACTGAATGTAAAATAAGAAATTAAAAATAGGAAATTAAAAAAGGAAATTAAAAAACGTCTTTGCGCCCTGATTCAATCTCCAAAAA
>DATILZ010000332.1:0-2073 GCA_035475995.1 Hanamia sp.
TTACCAGATCATTTGCCAGGCCGCCTTTCTCATTCAGTTTGGCGGTATAATCAGAAACATTTGCCGTAAGCTTTTCAAGATTTGCAGTGGTTTTGTTTAGAATAATTACGGTGTTATCCAGTTTATTTGCAAACGTTTCATCGGTCAGCAATTTGCCAATAGAACCTTTTCCCGCTATCAGGTTATTGCTCAGCGTTTTAAAATTTGCCGTAATTGCCAGCAGGTTGTCATTATTCTTTGCGAGCGTATTCATCATTTCATCGGTACTTAATAATTTATCATTGTTCAGGATATCGCCCTGTTCAATTGCCGGCGCTTTAGCTGTCCCACCATAAATTTCAACTATTTTATTTCCAATCAAACCATCTGTACTCAGGCGCGCTTTTGCATTTTTTCGGATAAAAGGAAGCGAATGTTCTTCAATATTCATATCCACTTCTACGCGTTCATTTCCAATGAGTGTTACTTTTTTGATGGTGCCAACTTTTACTCCCGAAAACCAAACATTATTTCCCTTCTGTAAACCGTTTACATTATCAAAATAGGATTTAATGGTAATCGAATTTCCAAAAGCTTTTTTTTGTGAACCCAGTGTGAGCACGGTCCAGATGAAAATACCGAGTCCAAGGAAGATAAAGATTCCTACAATGACCGCTCTTCTGTTTCCTGTTGATCTCATAATTATTTAATAAAATTATATTTATAAAAATTTTGTATTCTTTCGTCGTCGCTGCTAAAAACTTCATCAAAAGTACCTTGCTTTATAAACTTTCCGTCAAATAACATCGCCACTTTATCGCCGGTCGTTTTTGCACAGGTAAGATCATGTGTGATGATAATCGAAGTGGTATTGAATTCATGTTTCACCAGGTTGATCAGTTTATTTATTTCAATACTTGTTATCGGATCAAGGCCAGATGTAGGTTCATCATACAACATGATCTTCGGGCGCAGGATCAATGTACGTGCAATACCAATTCTTTTTCTTTGCCCGCCTGATAATTCCGATGGCATCTGGTTGATTGTTTGCAATAATCCTACCGCATCCAAAACCCTCTCTATTTGTTCTTTTACTTCTTTTTTTGATAAATGTTTCCAATGCCTGACCAATGGGAACGCAAGATTTTCTTTTACCGTCATGCTGTCGTATAGAGCGCTGCTTTGAAAGGAAAACCCGATTTGTAAACGAAGCTGCTGTAATTCTTTTTCGCTCAATAATTCTACTTCTTTTCCCAAAACATTCACACTTCCCTGGTCCGGTTTTAATAGTCCGCAAATAATTTTTATCAAAACGGATTTACCGGTTCCGGATCTTCCTAAAACCACTACGTTTTCTTTATTTTTTACTTCCAGATTCACGCCCCTCAATACATGATTTTCGCCAAAAGATTTATATAAATCCATAATGGAAATCATGATTTCAAATTTAGTATTTATATTTTTCGCTTCCATTACCAGGGTCTTAAACTATTTGTGATCTGAACAATAAGAATCTCTTCTATAAAAATTAAAAACATGGAAAGTACTACAGATAAATTGGCTGCTTTTCCTACGCCGGCTGTGCCATTTGTGGCATGAAAACCTTTATAGCAGCCAACAATTCCAATAGTAAATCCATAAACAATACTTTTAAAAAGTGAAGAAAAGATATCAAGGAAAGATATTTTATCAAACGCCTGTTGAAAGAATGTAATAAAACTGGTCATTTCATTTTGATGTACATTCAGAAATGCACCCATCATCGCCACAAAACCCGTATAGCACATGAGCAACGGAATCATTAATGTGGTGGCTAAAACGCGGCTGACTACTAAAAATTTAAAAGGATTCACCGCCGACACTTCCATTGCATCGATCTGCTCGGTTACTTTCATCGTGCCGATTTCTGCAGCGATCGCGGCGCCCACGCGGCCGGAAACCATCAGGGCCGTGAGCACCGGCGCGAGCTCGCGAAACATGGCCACCGCGACCACGGAACCCACGGCGGATTTCATGCCGAGCCGGGAAAATTGGAAATAGGTCTGCGCCGTCAGCACCGCACCGGTAAAGGCGCCGGTGACGATGACCACCATT
>DATILZ010000333.1:0-1966 GCA_035475995.1 Hanamia sp.
TTTTATTGATCTGATGCAATTTTTTACCAATTCAGAACCTATAAAAGTTTATGCGGCCTGTATTCAAACAAGTAATGAAAAGATAAAGACTGATGACAATATCGCTATTATAATTAAATTTAAAAATGGTTCTGTTGGGAATCTTACTTATGTAGCCAACGGCGACAAATCATTACCTAAAGAATATATTGAAATTTTTTCTGCCGGTAAAACAGCTGTTATCAACAATTTTCAAAATGGAGTGTTTTATTGTAATAATAAATCCAAAAGTTTAAAATCAAATGGAAAAGGTCATCAACAAGAGGTTCAGGCATTTTTAAATGGGCTAAATGAAGGAAAGGAATCACCTATAAAGTTCCGTTCAATATGCCTGACAACTCTTACAACATTTAAAATCATTGATAGTTTAAAAACCGGCCTGCCTCAAGACATTAGAATTAATGACTGAAATTGTTGAAAAGTCTTTAGAGAAACTGGAAAATTACTGCAGGAAAGAAAACTTTAAGGGCTGGGATCCGTACGATGGGCTAAATAGCCAGTTGTTCCAATCATTTCCATTTATCTCAAAAAACCGAATTGCAAGATTAGTATGGTTACAAACATTCAAAAGATCACCTGTAAATTTCAGAAAGGTAACAAGAGTTAAAAAGGATTATAATTCTAAAGGGCTTGGTCTGTTTTTATCCGGATATTGTAATCTTTATAATAAAAAGCAGGAAGAATCTTATTTGCAACGAATTCATTTTTTTTCAGAAAAATTAATAGAGCTACAAAATAAAGACTGGAGCGGATCATGTTGGGGTTATAATTTTGACTGGCAGGCACGGGCATTTTTTCAACCAAAAAATACACCTACAGTAGTTGCAACCGTTTTTAACGCAAGCGCCCTACTGGATGCTTATGAAATTACGAAGGATGAAAAATTATTAATCACTGCCAGTAGTTCGTGTGATTTTATTCTGTCTGATCTTAACCGTACCTGCACTGAGGGCACCAATTTTGCCTTTTCTTATTCTCCTTTAGATAAAACTGTCGTATTTAATGCATCCCTTTTGGGAAGTCGTTTACTGGCGAGGGTTTATTCTTTTACAGGTGAAACAAGACTAATTGAAGAAGCCAGAAACTCTGTAGCTTATTGTTGCTCTTTTCAAAAAGCAGACGGTTCGTGGGGTTATGGAACATTACCCTTTCATCAATGGATCGACAATTTTCATACAGGTTATAATCTAGAATGCATTTCCGATTATATGAAATTTTCAAACGATTACTCATATAATAATCATTTAAAAACCGGATTTGAGTATTACGCAAATACCTTTTTTACAAAAGAGGGAATTCCAAAATATTACAATAACTCTATTTATCCTATAGATATTCATGCATCTGCACAGTTAATTATCACTTTGATTAAATTGGGAAAATTTGAAGAACAAAAAGCATTAGCAAATAAAGTATTGAGCTGGACAATCAGTAATATGCAATCAAAAAAAGGTTATTTTTATTTTCAAAAAAATAAGTTCTTTTCCTCAAAAGTACCTTATATGCGTTGGGCACAAGCGTGGATGTTTTATGCATTATCAGCGTATTTAAAATCTGAAAATTCTTGAGCAGAATAACTATTTGTGATATTCCTGTTGACGTTCTCACTATGAGTCAAACTATTGATAAAATCAATAATGCAATCATTGAGGGGGAAAAAATTCATCATGTTGTAATAAATGCGGTGAAAGTAGCTAATGCACACAAGGATAAAGAATTAAAAGAATCTATTGTTAATTGTGATATTATAAACGCGGATGGCCAGGGAATTGTTTGGGCTTCTCAATTATTAAACAAGCCATTACCAGAGAGAGTAGCAGGTATAGACTTAATGGAGGCTTTGGTCAAACTATCTTTTGAAAAAGGTTATCGTATCTTTTTCCTGGGAGCAAAAGAAGAAATTATAAAATCAGTAGTTGATTTTTAT